>USDU01000167.1 GCA_900553635.1 uncultured Lachnospiraceae bacterium
CCTTGGGCGTCGAAGCAGTAGCCGATGCGCGCGATCCGGGCCGAGAAACTCGGATGCTCCACCTGCATCCGCCAGGAGGAAGCATAGACGATGCCTTTGATCTGCCGATCCGCGGTCACGGTAAAACTGCTCTCCGCCTTTTCCCCCGGCCTGCAATTCAGAGTGATCAGAGATTCGGACAGACTCATCTTCGGCTTTTCGTATTCTATCTTTCCTGCTGCGATTCGTTCCAGCTTCGCCCGCATAGATATTCGCTCCTTCCGCCGCCTGCGCGGCTTTCCAAGTTATGATTGCATTTTTCTGAAATCCAGTTATAATCAGTATAGCATTATTTGTCAGAAAGCACAAGGAAAGAGGAATTCGAAATGATTAAGCATAAAGACCATTTTCACGGAAGTGATCTGGAGAAGATTGAAGAAGTTTACGGCATCAAAAAGGAAGATATCACCAGTTTCAGCGCCAATGTGAATCCGCTCGGCATCTCTCCGAAGCTGCGTTCCTCGCTGATTGATCATATTGACGCGATTACCTCTTATCCGGATCGGGAGTATACATCCTTACGCCGCCGGATTGGAGCTTATGTGGGCGCCCCCGCTGAGAGTATTCTGGTGGGAAATGGCTCCACAGAGCTGATTTCGCTGTTTATCCAGATGGAACATCCGAAAAAGGCGCTGATTCTGGGACCCACTTATTCCGAATACGAGCGGGAGATTTCCCTGGGCGGCGGTACGTCTCTTTATTTTCCGCTTAAAGAGGAAGACGATTTCGTTCTGCATCCGGAAGCCTTCAGGACGGCGCTCAATGAAAGTATTGATCTGCTGGTAATCTGCAATCCCAACAATCCCACTTCTACGGCGATTTCCCAGGATTCCATGCGGAAAATTCTGGATGAGTGTAAGCGATATGACATCTTTGTGATGGTAGATGAGACTTATGTGGAGTTCGCGCCGGACGCGGCGGCGGTGGATTCGATTCCGCTGACTCATTTTTACAATAACCTGGTGGTACTGCGGGGTGTATCCAAGTTTTTCGCTTCACCGGGACTCAGACTTGGGTATGCGGTCACGGGGAATGCGGATCTATTGAAGTATATCAATACCCATAAGAATCCCTGGACCATTAACAGTCTGGCAGCGGTGGCCGGGGAGCTGATGTTCTCGGATGAAGAGTATATCCGTAAGACACGGGAGCTGATTCATCGTGAACGGACACGGTGTTATGAGGAAATGAAGGGCTGGGGCACGGTGAAGGTGTATAAGCCTACGGCGAATTTTATGCTGGTGAAGATCCTCAAGGAGGGCGTGGACGCGGATGTGCTGTTTGAGCATGCCATTAAGCGGGGACTTATGATTCGGAATTGCTCGACGTTTCCGTTTTTGGATGAGAGGTTTTTCCGGTTTTGCTTTATGAGTCCGGAGAAGAATACGGAATTATTAAACTGTCTGCGTGAGTTGCTTTAAAACGGACGAAAAAGAACGGGCGGGGGAAATTCTTCTGGTGTGTTCGGACGTTTCACGGACAGGCGTCTGTCTGGCTCGGACTTGTTAAGTCCGCTCCAGTCAGACACCAGTGCGCGAAAAGCCGGACACACGCTTAGAAGAGTTTCCCCCGCCCGTTCTTTTTCTGTCTTTGGATTAATTGCCGAAGTATTTGGTGTAGATGCTCATGAAGTTGGGGGCGGCTTCACCGCTGTAGTCGGCAAAGTGGACTTTGTTCCACTTCTGCCGGTTGAACTCGGATGGGGTGTCGGCCATCAAAGTTTCGTAGGCTTCTGTGAATTCTTCGTCGCGGCGTTTTTCTACCATGGTAATTTTGTTGGCTTCTGTGGCGTCGCGGTCGAAGTTGTTGACACATTTCAGGATATAGTAGCCGCCGGTGGTTTCGATGACGTCGCTTATCTGATCGTTTTCCAGGGAGAAGGCTGCTTCTTCGTAGGCTGCTTCTTTTTCACCACGGCCTAAGGTTACAGTGGTCTGGCTGTCTCTATTATAAGCGGCGGCTACGGTACCGAAATCTTTGCCTTCGTCCAGGCGTGCTTTGACAATTTCGGCGTTATCCAGACTGTCCAGGCGGATCTGCTGGATGGTGATGATACGTGCTTCGTCGTCGCTGACTTCCGTGTTCACGTCTTTGGTGATCTCGGTGTAGACTTTTTTCGATAATACATGGGCGGCGTAGAGGTCTTCTACGTCGCTTTTTTCGACTTTCATATATTTTTTCTGTTCATCGGTCAGAGCGCTGTAATATTCTTCGGCTGCCTGGCTGATTTTTTCTTTTTCGGCATCGCTTAAGGTGACATTGTTTTCTTTAGCCAGCAGGGTTACGGCTTTGACAGAGGCCAGCTGGGCAATAATGGTATCTTTTACATATTCTTCCAGTGTCACGCCGCCAAAATCGTGCTCCCACATTTCCACGCCATAGGCATTTTCATACTGCTGCTTGTAGTCCATGACGTAAATCATGGCTTCGGGCAGGGTGCAGACGCTTTTGCCCACTTTAAAGAGCTGATCGCCGGTCAGGCCGGTGGTCAGTACAATTTTTGTATTGCTCCATGTGCCGCAGCCGGTCAGGCTGCCCGTCAGTACGATGGCCGCAAGCAGGGCAGCCGCCCCCCGTCTGATGGTTTTTATCATTGTTTTTTATCCCTCCACAATCAGGTAGGTGCCGTCATCCAGGACGAAGACTTCCGCGGTTTCTTCTACTTCTTCGTCGCTCATGCCGCTGACGTCCATACCGCTTTCTTCCAGATAGTCGCGGACGTCTTCCAGGCTGTCTACGACCACTGCCATGCAGTCCTCCAGAAATTCTTCCGCCTCTTCCAGGTTCTCCGCCACGGGTTCATCAAAAAGCTGACCCTGGTTCTTCAGAAATGTTTTCAGACATTCTTCTGTATATTCGTTCATTGTGTGCTCTCCTTTTTGTTTATATTCTATCCTACAACAGAGTGCGGAGTACTTTCAGTACGCCGTCGTTGACATTGGTATCCGTGATGTGCTTTGCCGCTTTTCTGACCGGTTCCGCCGCATTGGCTACCGCGTAGCTTTCCGTGGCCGCTGCCAGCATTTCCAGATCATTTAAGTTATCACCGAAAACCATGGTTTCATCAGGACTGATTTTCAGAATCTTCTGGATCTCCCGGATGGCGTGTCCTTTGTTGGATTCTTTGCTCATGAAATCCAGCCAGATGTCTCCTGCTATGGTGCAATGCAGACGCTTGGACCATCTGGGAACCATGTCCTCCGCCACTTTCTCAATGTCATGTTTCCGGTATACGGATATTTTATTGATATGGCGCTCCTCTGCCAGTACATCTTCCACAATCGTCAACCGGCTGTGGTAGCCCAGACGGATCAGATCCACGAACTCCTGATCCGTGCTTTCGGAGTAAAGTCCGCCGTCGGCGTCCAGGGTAAGGCTGGCTCCCGGAATCTTTCGCACTTCCTCTACCCACTCACAGACATCCTTCCAATCGATAACCTCCTCGGACATCAGATAGCCTCTGCAGCTTACATAGGCTCCATTTTCTGAAACGAAGATAATATCGTTTTTAACCGGCTCAAACAGTCTGACTATACTGGAATAGGGTCTTCCGCTGGCCGCCGCAAAGATGATATCTTTTTCCTTCAGTTTTCGAATAACAGCAAAGATCTCTGGATTGATTTCCGCGGTTCCCTCAGGAAGCAGAGTTCCGTCAATATCGCTGCATATCAGTTTAATCATGTATCTGTCCACCCTTTCTGTAGATCTCGGCAATTTCATCCGCCTGTCCCGCGATGGCGTCCGAACCGTTCTCCCGCAGCTCCCGCTCCTCACGGAATCCCCAAAGCACACCCACTGTGTACATGCCGGCTGCGGTTCCGGTCTTCATATCTGTGCTGGTATCGCCCAGATACATGCACTCCTCCGGCTTTACGCCAAACTGCTCCGCGATGTAGAGAGCGCCTGCCGGATCGGGTTTTCTCGGGAATGCCCCGGACTGTCCCTGCACCCAGTCAAACAGCCCCTCCTCCGGAAATACGGTACGGATGACGTTTTTGGTGTTGGCATCCGGTTTATTGGACAAAACGGCGAGCTTCGCGCCCTGTTTTTTCAGCTCCTTCAAGGCTTCCACGATGCCCGGATAAGGCTTCACGTTATGGAGACAGCCTTCTTTGAAATATTCCATGTAGCGTTCCCGCACCCGTTCAAAGTTCTCACACGCCTCGTCGCCGCCGAAGCGGAGCAGCCGCTGAATCAGGACGTCTACGCCGTCTCCCACAAAAATCTTATACTGCTCTGTCGCAGCTTCCCTCATTCCGAAATCCCGTAAAGCCCGGTTGGCACTCCAGGCAATGGACTCCACACTGTCACAGAGGGTACCGTCCAAATCAAAAATACATGCTTTAAAGCTCATAATATTCCTCCTCTTCCGGCTTCCGCAAATCCACGCCCTTTTTCAGAAGCTCCTGATAAAACCGGGCCGCCGGAAAGCCAACGACCGTGGCGTATTCTCCCTGTATTCCGCGGATATAGGGCATACAGCCGCCCTGTATGGCATAAGCTCCCGCCTTGTCCATGGGCTCGCCGGTCTCAATATAATCCTGAATCCAGGCGTCCGTCATGGGATACATGGATACCTTTGTCCCTTCCGCGAAATGCGCCAACGGCTCGCCGGTCACGGTATCGATCACCGCCACGCCCGTATACACCATATGGGACGCCCCCTGCAGCTCCTTCAGCATCCGAAACGCTTCTTCTTTATCATGGGGCTTTCCCAGAATTTTATTCCCACTGGCCACTACCGTATCGGATCCGATGACCAGCGCGGGCTCTCCTGTCTTGTCCGCCACTTCCCGGGCCTTCTGCAATGCCAGGGCTTTTACTGCCTCTACCGGGTCCGACGTCTCCAGTTTTTCTTCTCCGCAGGCCGGATGCACCTGGAAGTTCAGGCCCATATTGCTCAGAATCTCCCTGCGTCTCGGTGACGCGGAAGCCAGTATCAGTTTTCTTTTTTCCAATTTTTCACTCCTCTTTCCCGCTATGCCAGCTTTTTTACCAGCATACCGCTTCTATTAGAGTAATATATAATTTTTAGATTGACAATAAATTTTTAATATTTTTTCGCTTTTCTTTTTTCCGGTTTCGTATTACAATAGAATAAATTTACAAGGAGGGACTGTATCATGAAGAAAATAGCAAAGATTTTTGGAGCAATCGCCGCAGTCGGAGCTGCCGTTGCAGGAGGAGTGGCGCTGTATAAAAAATTCATTTCCCCGAACGAGGATTTCGACGATCTGGTGGATGAGCTGGAGGACGAATTCGAGGACGAGGATCTGGACGCCGAGCCTTCGAAGACTGCTGACAGAAGCTATGTGTCCCTGACACCTTCTGAGGAATCCACAGCAAAAGAAGAGGACGCAGAAGAAGAGACTGCTAAAGCCCCAGAGAGCGAAGACGCTCCCGCTGCGGAAGAGGCTGCAGAAGCAGAAGAGAAAGAGATATAAAAAATTCCCGACCGGACGCGCTGCGTCCGATCGGGAATTTTTTATATCTCTTTCTCTGCCTTTTCCTTCGCTTCTTCCCGAAGCTCCTTTTCCACTTCTGCCTGTTCCTTCTTCTGCTCCCGCAGCATCCGCCGGTAATAGGACACCCGCCGGAACTGATCCTCG
>USDU01000168.1 GCA_900553635.1 uncultured Lachnospiraceae bacterium
CAAAAGTTTTCATTTTTCACTGCACGGCTGGATGGACCACCACACTGCGGTAGTCCAGGTTTCCACGGGACAGATTGATGCCAACGGGGGAGGCCGTCATACAGCGAAAATTTATAAGAAATTTTATATGCAAAGAAAAAGAAAGGGAGTATGTAACAATGAATTCACTGGTACTTCTTATCGTCTGTGTCGCAATTCTGATTGCGGGCTATATCTTCTACGGCGGATGGCTCTGCAAGCAGTGGGGCGTAGGCGACAGCAAAACTGAGACACCGGCTCATACTATGGAAGATGGTGTAGACTATGTTCCGGCGAAAGCCCCGGTTCTGATGGGACATCATTTCTCCTCTATCGCAGGCGCAGGCCCGATTACCGGACCGATTGGCGCAGCTATGTTCGGATGGCTGCCTGTAACCCTGTGGATCCTGGTTGGCGGTATTTTCTTCGGCGGCGTACATGACTTTGGTGCTCTGTTCGCATCCGTTCGTAACAAGGGACAGTCTATCGGAGAGATTATCTCTTCCAACATGAGCAAGCGCGCAAAGCAGCTGTTCATTATCTTCTCTTATCTGACCCTGATCCTGGTAGTAGCGGCATTCGCTTCTATCGTAGCATCTACCTTCGGCGCAGTATATGATGAGACCGGCGCTCTGAATATGGCAGCTTCCGAGACACCGGCTACCGTTGCCATGATCTCTATCCTGTTCATCGTAATTGCTATCGTATTCGGTTTTTGTGTATACCGTCGGAACATGCCCATGGGCATCGCTTCCGTAGTCGGCGTACTGGCTATCGTACTGATTATGGCTATCGGAATGAACTTCCATCCGATTTACCTGTCTACTAAGGCGTGGATGTGGATTGTAGGTATCTATATCGCCATCGCTTCTGTTACACCGGTATGGATCTTGCTGCAGCCCCGTGACTACCTGAGCTCCTTCCTGCTTTACGCAATGCTGGCAGTAGCGTTCTTCGGCGTAGTTGTAGCACATCCGACCTTTGACAGCACCTTCCCGGCAGTGACCAGCTTCGCTGTAGATAACGGAAATGGTGTACAGTATATGTTCCCGGTTCTGTTTACCACAGTTGCGTGCGGCGCTATTTCCGGTTTCCATTCCCTGGTATCCTCCGGAACCACATCCAAGCAGCTGGATAAAGAGAAGGACGCAAAGCCCATCGCTTACGGCGGCATGCTTCTGGAGTGCGTACTTGCAGTCCTGACTCTGTGCGCTATCGGCTATGCTTATAAGTGGAACGCAGCTCATCCGGACGCGGCTCTGACCGGAGCTACAGCGATCTTCGGCGGTGGTATTGCTCACATGATCGACGACGTCATTCCGGGAAGCTACAGCATCCTGAATTCTCTTCTGGTACTGACCTACTCCGCATTCTGTCTGACCTCACTGGATACTGCTACACGTCTGGCACGTTTCATGTTCCAGGAGTTCTGGCTTGAGCCGGGCGAGACAGCAAGGGATGTAAAGGAAGGTTGGAAGAAGGTTATGGTTAATCCGTACTTCGCCACTATCCTGACAGTAGTTCTGGGTATCCTGCTCGGTATGACAGGCTACGCAAAGATCTGGGGTCTGTTCGGAGCAGCGAACCAGCTGCTGGCAGGCATCGGCCTTCTGGCTGTAGCTACCTGGCTTGGCAACGCAGGCAAGAACAACAAGATGTTCCTGATTCCGATGGCATTCATGATCGTTGTAACCATCTGCTCTCTGTGCCTGACAGTAAAGAACCAGATCGGCATGATTGCGGCAGGCGGCGCAGACTGGGGTCCCTGGGCGCAGACTATCTTTGGTATCCTTCTGATTGCCCTGGCTATCGTCCTGGTTATTGAAGGTGTTCAGACTCTGAGAAATCCGAAGAAGGCAGCATAAGCTTTAAAAATGTATCCAAACGGAGCAGCGCTTTGACGTTGCTCCGTTTTTTGTATGCAAAAGGCTTTGTAGAAAGCAGAAAAGTGTAGTATACTAAGCACAGAATATGCGAACGGGAGGGACTTATGAAGTTCAAGGAAAAATACCTGGCGGGGGAGCTTCCCTTTGAAGCCATCGACAAATACATCGAGGACTGGGGTAACAGCGATGAGACCTGTACCTTAAGGGAATATCTGGGACTGAACGCCGAGGAAGAGGACGTGTGGATCTCTGACAGCGATGAGGCGCTGCAGGAATTACTGGATAAGCAGAAAAAATAAGTGAAAGGAAAATTTTGTAAAATGGAAAGCAGAATACAGAAGACACTGGAAAACCATAGGAAAGGATATAACTGCGCGCAGTCTGTGGCCTGCGCTTACTGCGATCTGGTGGGACTGGATGAGCAGAGCGTATTTCGGGCGACGGAAGCCTTTGGGCTTGGTATGGGCGGCATGCAGGCTACCTGCGGCGCGGTATCCGGCGCAGTGATGCTGGCGGGACTGAAGAACAGCTGCGGTGATCTGGAAGCGCCCGTGAGTAAGGGAAAAACGTATCAGATTTCGAAGCAGCTCGTGGAGGCGTTTCAGAAGAAGAATGGATCTCTGGTCTGTAAGGAGCTGAAAGGTGTGGAGACAGGCTGTCCGCTTCGCTCTTGTAATGACTGTATTGCGGATGCGGCAGAACTGGCGGAACAGATTTTATTTGCAGAGAAATAGGTGCTGGTAAATGGTAAAAATCCGTCTGGCACGGACAGGAGAGGGTCAGGATCCGTCCGAAGCGGCCAGAGAATTACTCGTGTCTGCCCTGGAAAATGAATATGGAATCCCGGCGGCTGAAGTTCGGATAGAGAAGGATGAGAAGGGAAAGCCGTATCTGGAAGGCTATTCGGATCTGTACATCAGCATTTCCCACAGCGGCCCCTACATAGCCTGTGCCTTTGGGGATAAGCCGGTGGGTGTCGATACGGAAATGTGGAAAGCACACCCGAAATGGCGGCGGATTGTGGATAAAATGCATCTGCGGGAACGGGAAGCCTTTGACAGGGCCTGTGGCGGGGCAGCTTCGGAGGAGGCGGAAGAACCGGTGGAAGCCTTCTGTGATCTGTGGGTGCGGAAGGAAAGTTTTCTGAAAGCCATTGGCGAAGGCCTGCGGATTCCGCTTTATGCCTTTGACACGACGGAAGAAAGGGTGCGGCAGGAGCTTCGAAAAGAACCGTATTTTATAAGAAATTACCGGGTGGAAAAGGAACCGGTCAGCATAGCGGTCTGCGCCGGAGAAGAGAAGCTGCCACTGGATCTTTCCATGTGGGTCTGGTAAAATGAGGAAAAACAGGAACAGTGATTGAGGAGGCTATTATGGCGGTCGAGAACAGAAAAAAGAAGAAGAACAAAATGTCTGTCCCGCTGATGATTGTGCTGGTCATCTGCGTGGTGGTATTGGGAGTCAGCATCTGGCAGTTGTCCGGCATTTTCATTGAGTATAAGAAGGGAACAGACGAGTACGATAAGCTGCAGACCTATGTGTCGGAGGAACCGGTGGAAGAACCGGTAACTGCGGATACCGGGGATGGAGAAAATGAGGATGGAACTGAGGCAGAGGGCGATACCGAAGAGCAGGTACAGCGTGTAGCTATCAGCGAGCTGCAGGCGCAGAATTCCGATACGGTGGGCTGGATTCAGATTCCGGGTACCCAGATCAGCTATCCGCTGATGCATACCGGCGACGATTCCTATTATCTGAATCATACCTTCAGCAAGAAGCTGAACAGTGCAGGCAGTATTTTTGTAGAGACGCTGAATAATGGGGATTTCTCCGATTTACATACGATTATTTACGGGCATAATATGAAAAATGGTTCCATGTTCGCAGGACTGAAGGAGTACAGCTCCGCATCCTATCTGGTGGCCCATCCCAATGTCTACATCGACCTGGCGGACGGAACCCATGCATATCAGATTTTCTCCGTATACGAGGCAGAGGCGGACAGCGACAGCTATACCATCGGCTTCGCGCCGGATGAGACTTATGAGGAGTATCTGAAGACCATCAAGGGACGGTCCCTCTATGACACCAGCGTGACGGTGACAAAGGAGGATTCCATCATTACCCTGTCCACCTGTACGAAGCACGGAGAGAAGCGGTTCCTGGTGCATGCGAAGAAGATATATTAAAAGGTTGTGAACGTAGCGAACAGGAGGGATTGCTATGGGAACAGAGGATAAGATAAAGCTTTTGAAACAGTATGTGGAGGAAAGCAGCGCAATCGTATTTTTCGGCGGCGCGGGCGTGTCCACCGAGAGCGGCATTCCGGATTTCCGGAGCGTGGACGGTCTCTATCATCAGGAGTGGAAGTATCCGCCGGAGACCATCATCAGCCACAGCTTTTTTGTGCGGAACCCGGAGGAATTCTACCGGTTTTACCGGAAGAAGTTACTCTGCCCGGATGCGAAGCCCAATGCGGCCCATAGGAAGCTGGCGGAGCTGGAGGCTACGGGTAAGCTGAACGCTGTCGTGACCCAGAATATCGACGGGCTTCATCAGATGGCCGGAAGCAAGCGGGTCTATGAGCTGCACGGCTCGGTGCATCGGAATTACTGCCAGAAGTGCGGGAAGTTCTATGATATGGAGTATATGCTGCATTCCGAGGGCGTGCCCCGGTGCGAGTGCGGCGGAATTATCAAGCCGGATGTGGTGCTCTACGAGGAGGGGCTGGACGACGCGACCCTTCGGGGCGCGGTGCGGGCTATCTCCCAGGCGGATATGCTGATCATCGGCGGCACGTCCCTGGCGGTGTATCCGGCAGCAGGACTGATAGATTATTTTACCGGAAAGCATCTGGTGGTCATCAACCGGGACGCGACGCCCCGGGATGCCAGCGCAGATCTGCTGATCCAGGGTAATATCGGAGAGGTTTTAAGTGGAATATAAAGTAGGAGATATCGTAAAATTAAAGAAGGCGCATCCCTGCGGAAGCTCTGAGTGGGAGATCTTAAGGGTCGGCGCGGATTTTCGCCTGAAATGCATGGGCTGCGGACATCAGATTATGGTGGCGCGGAAGCTGGTGGAGAAGAATACACGGGGGCTTCGGAGCCCGGAGGCGTAGATACGAATGCATCGGATTATGTTAGAAAGCATGATCCGGTGCATTTTTACGGATAAAATACAAAAATTGGGTAAAAAAACTATGGAAATCTCGTTCTCATTATACTATAATTTCCCTGTAAAGTTAGTTTGCATTAACTAACTTGCAAAATACAACAATTGGGGGAGGGAGTCATGTTTCTTACCATCAACAATATAAAAAAATCCTTCGGCTCCGGCGACAGTCGCATTGAGGTTTTAAAGGGGATCAACCTGTCCATGGAACAGGGCGAATTCTGTGTGCTGCTGGGGCCATCCGGTTCCGGTAAATCTACGCTCCTGAATATCATCGGCGGCATTGACGCAGCTGACGAGGGCGACATCTGCATCGAGGGTGAGCGGATGGCTGACATGAAGGAGAAGAAGTTGACGGCTTACCGCCGGAAGCACTTGGGCTACATTTTCCAGATGTATAATCTGATCCCGAATCTGACCGT
>USDU01000169.1 GCA_900553635.1 uncultured Lachnospiraceae bacterium
ACCTGATCGATACCCCGGGTCATGTGGACTTTAACTATGAGGTATCCCGAAGCCTGGCGGCCTGCGACGGCGCCATCCTGGTGGTGGACGCGGCCCAGGGTATCGAAGCCCAGACACTGGCAAATGTGTATCTGGCGCTCGACCACGATCTGGACGTGATCCCGGTTATCAACAAGATCGACCTGCCCAGCGCCGAGCCCCAGCGGGTCATCGACGAGATTGAGGACGTCATCGGCCTGGAGGCCCAGGACGCGCCCCAGATTTCCGCGAAAACCGGTCTGAATGTGGATCAGGTGCTGGAAGCCATCGTGCATAAAATTCCGGCTCCCACGGGCGACCCGAACGCGCCCCTGAAGGCCCTGATTTTCGATTCCGTATACGATTCCTATAAGGGCGTTATTATTTTCTGTCGAATTAAAGAGGGTACGGTGAAGAAGGGAACCACCATCCGCATGATGGCCACCGGAGCCGAGGAAGAGGTCGTGGAGGTAGGCTACTTCGGCGCAGGCCAGTTCATTCCCTGCGACGAGCTGTCTGCTGGCATGGTAGGCTACGTGACAGCCAGCATCAAAAATGTCCGGGACACCCGTGTAGGTGATACGATTACCGACCGGGATAATCCCTGCGCCGCGCCGCTGCCGGGCTACAAGAAGGTTCTGCCCATGGTGTACTGCGGTCTCTATCCGGCGGATGGAGCCAAGTATCCGGATCTCCGTGACGCCCTGGAGAAGCTGCAGTTAAACGATGCGTCCCTCCAGTTTGAGCCGGAGACATCTATTGCATTGGGATTTGGTTTCCGCTGCGGATTCCTGGGACTACTCCATCTGGAAATCATCCAGGAGCGTCTGGAGAGGGAATACAACCTGGACCTGGTAACCACGGCTCCGGGCGTTATCTACAAGGTTTATAAGACCAACGGCGAGGTCATCGATCTGACGAACCCGTCCAATCTGCCCGACCCGTCGGAGATCGAGCATATGGAGGAGCCCTTCGTCAGCGCCGAGATCATGGTGACCACCGAGTTCATCGGTTCCATCATGGAGCTCTGCCAGGAGCGAAGGGGCATCTACCTTGGCATGGAATATATGGAGGAGACCCGTGCCCTGTTAAAATATGAGCTTCCGCTGAATGAGATCATCTATGACTTCTTCGACGCCCTGAAATCTCGTTCCAGAGGCTACGCGTCCTTCGACTATGAGATGAAGGGCTATGTGCAGGCCGATCTGGTGAAGCTGGATATCCTGATCAATAAGGAAGAAGTGGACGCCCTGTCCTTTATTGTCCACAGCAGTACTGCCTACGAGCGTGGCCGTAAAATGTGTGAGAAGCTGAAGGATGAGATTCCGCGTCATCTCTTTGAGATCCCGATTCAGGCAGCTGTGGGCGGCAAGGTCATCGCCCGTGAGACCGTCCGGGCCATGCGGAAGGACGTGCTGGCCAAGTGTTACGGCGGTGATATCAGCCGTAAGAAGAAGCTTCTGGAGAAGCAGAAGGAAGGAAAGAAGCGAATGCGCCAGGTGGGCAATGTGGAGATCCCACAGAAGGCCTTTATGAGCGTACTGAAGCTGGATGACAAATAGGATTGGCTGACATGAAAAAAAAGCTTGGTATCTATATTCACATTCCCTTCTGCGTGCGCAAATGCGCATACTGCGATTTCCTCTCTGCCCCGGCGGACGAGACGACCCGGGCCGCGTATGTACGTGCGTTGAAGGAAGAAATCCGGTCAGCCGGAGACTTGAATGAAACATATGAGGGAGCGACCGTCTTTTTTGGGGGCGGTACGCCCTCACTTCTGGCAGGAGAAGAGCTGGCAGGAATCCTTGATGAGGTCTCCCGGCGGCTTCTTTTGCGTTCCGATGCGGAGATTACGGTGGAGTGCAATCCGGGTACATTGGACAGGACAAAGCTGGAGACTTACAAGCGGGCGGGCGTGAACCGTCTGAGCATCGGCCTTCAGTCGGCGGATAACCGGGAGTTGAAAACACTGGGCCGTATCCACACCTGGGAGCAGTTCCTTCACAACTATGAGCTGGTGCGGGAGCTGGGCTTCGCCAATGTGAACATAGATCTGATGTCCGCCCTGCCCGGACAGACCCGGGAGGGCTGGCTGTCCACCCTGGAAAAAGTGACGAATCTGAATCCGGAACATATTTCCGCTTACAGCCTGATTGTTGAGGAGGGCACGCCCTTTTATGAGCGATATGGAGAAGATCGGCCCCAGGAGAGTGAGCTTCCGGGCGAAGATCTGGATCGGCTCATGTACGAGGACACGAAAGCATTTTTACACGGGAAGGGCTATGAGCGTTACGAGATTTCCAACTACGCGAAGCCCGGGTACGAGTGCCGCCACAACTGCTCCTACTGGGAGCGGACCGATTACAGGGGCTTTGGCATCGGCGCGGCGTCTTTGCTTGGCGAGGTGCGTTATAAAAACAGTACGGATTTGAAGGAATATCTGAAGGGCCATTTCACCTATGAAAGCGTGGAGCCCCTGAACCATCGGGACGCGCTGGAGGAGACCATGTTTCTGGGTCTGCGCGAAATGCGGGGCGTGGCGGTCACGGAGGAGATTCAGGAGGTATACGGCCCGGTGCTGGAAAAGCTGATACAGGAAGAGGTTCTCGTGCGGGCAGACGGGAGAGTCCGGCTGACCGATCGGGGCATCGACGTGAGCAACATGGTACTGGCGGAATTTCTGCTGGATTAGACTGGATTCAAAGGGAAAAATAGTATATAGTAAGAACGGGAGAAGAGAAGGAGACGGCGTATGATAAAAGAAGTAGTGTTCGATATTGACGATACCCTGTATGACTATGAAAAAGGTCACGCGCTGGGCGTGGAGCGTATGGCGGAATATGCCGAAAAAGAGCTTGGAATTGCCAAAGCGTATTTTCGGAGCGAATACAAGCGGATGAACGAAGAGCTGAAGGTCCGTCTGGGAAAGGACGACGCAGCCACCCACAGCCGCAGCATCCGCCTGCAGAACCTGCTGGAGCAGTGGGGCAAGCCCCTGTTTCCCCATGTGGAGAAGCTGTATCATCTGTACTGGGACGCTCTGCTTGCAGAGAGCAAGGCGGAGCCGGGAAGTATCGAGGCCATACGGGCGCTTCGAAAAATGGGCATCGGCGTGGGAATCGGCACGGATATGACCTTCTGGATGCAGTATCAGAAGCTGGAGCGATTTGGATTTGCACCCTATATCACCCATATCGTGACCAGTCAGGAGGCGGGCCATGAGAAGCCCCATCCGGAATTTATGGCCCTGTGTGTGAAAAAGGCAGGCTGTAAGCCCGAGGAAATGGTGTTTGTGGGAGATACCTTCAAAAAGGATGTGGCAGGTTCCGCAAAAGCGGGCATGCATCCGGTCTGGTACCGGGCCAAGGAGAAGGTTCTGCCGGAGCAGACCGATCTGAAACCGGAGGATTATAAGATTATCCGCCATTTTGACGAGCTGGTTCCCTATGTAAAATCACTGGTTTAAGACCATAGAGAAGGAATAAAACGAATATGAACGAATTGCATTTTTTAGAGGAGCAGCAGGTGAATCCCCTGCTGATTCAGGAGGTAGAGAAATTCCGGGCGCAGTATCCGGTGGCGGAGGCGGCGCGAAACCGTGTGGTGAAGCCGCCGGTGCCCTTTTACGGAAAAGAGATTCTGGAAATGGCGATTGCAGCCCTTTTACAGGGGGAAAATGTACTGCTATCCGGCTCCAAGGCCACGGGAAAGAACATTCTGGCGGAGAATCTGGCCTGGATCTTTGGCCGTCCTTCCTACAATATTTCGTTTAACGTGAACACCGACAGTAGTTCCCTGATCGGAACGGATACCTTCGTGGACAATGAGGTGCGGCTGCGCAGGGGTCCCGTATACCAGTGCGCGGAAAATGGCGGCTTCGGCGTATTCGATGAGATTAATATGGCGAAAAATGACGCGGTTTCCGTGCTTCACGCGACCCTGGATTACCGTCGCATTATCGACGTGCCGGGCTATGATAAGATTGAACTGCACCCGGCCACCCGCTTTATCGGAACCATGAATTACGGCTACGCCGGAACCAGAGAACTGAACGAGGCGCTGGTGTCCCGGTTTCTGGTCATTGATATGCCGCCGCTTACGGAAAGCACACTGATGCGGATTCTCCGGGCCAACTTCCCTGACGCGAAGGAAGCGGGACTGCGGGCTTTCGCAGGCCTGTTTCTTGACCTGCAGGTGAAGGCCCAGAACAGTGAGATTTCCACGAAGCCGCTGGATCTGCGCGGCATGATCGGCGCGATTAAGACGGTGCGCTCCGGTCTTACGCCCCGGACGGCGGTGACTATGGGTATTACGAATAAAAGCTTTGATATTTTTGAAAAGGAAATCATCGGCGACATTGTCATGACCCGGATCCCGGAGGAGTGGACCGGAAGCGAATTATTTTAAGAAAATCACAGGTGAGGCAGCATGAAGGAACAGGAAAACCTGGAGCAGGAATATTTTGACGAAAATCAGTATGAGATAGAAAATCGAATCCGGAACCTGTACTGGACGGTCAGCGGTAACTACGGTGAGAACATCAAGCTGGATACGGTATCCTTCTCCCGGTCGCCCTGGGTGTCTCTCTATGACGCGGTGAAGCAGGGGGCATTTTCCCGATACTTTGACCGAAACGCTTTTGGACTGTATCTGGTGAAAAAGCTGTACTATGGGGCAGATGAGCAGGCTCTGACGAATGTGGCCCAGCTTGCGGTGGACAGTGCGGTTTACAAAAAAATCAGCGCGGAGCGAAAGGGCGTCGCGGAGATTCGGAAAAAAGCTTTTTCGGATCTGCTGGATTATGATTTTACAAGGCTTGCCTCCTATTACCTGGGGCAGATTAAGATCTGCATGATGCAGCAGGCGGTCCGGGGATCGGTGAGCCATGAGCAGGCCCGGATGCGGCAGGTGCTGGATCTTCTGGCAGAGCTTGAAGATACCTATGATACCATGGAGATTATCCGGGTGACCGATAAGCTTTACAACTGGTTAGTAGATCCTTATTTTGAAAAAAATCATGGAGATCTGGCGAAGGTGCTGGCTGTGACCATGGAGGAGCTAAAGGAATTCAGCTGGAAGGATTATCTGGAGGAGGAAGCGAAGGAAGAAGAGCTGACCCAGGTACTGAATCAGGTGAATCAGGCGGTAACCCAGACCGGGGAAGCGTCTACAGAGCAGGAGGAAAAGCGGGAAAGCCGCATGAAGCGGGTGCTGGTGGACGCGGAGGCTGCAGCGAAGATGTATTCCTACATCGAACTGAATTATGGCCGTTCCTACCTGAATGAGGGCGAGCAGAAGCGCATCAACCGCAGTCTCTGCCGGGGCGCCCACGCGGACTGCAGCCTGTATTTCACCGATGGGATTCTTTCCAATATGGTGAAGCGAAACTATCAGTCCGAGTACGCCAGACGGTCGAAGAGCGAGAATCTCCGGGTCTACGGCCACCATAGCCGG
>USDU01000170.1 GCA_900553635.1 uncultured Lachnospiraceae bacterium
TTCCGATCTCCTCCTTATCTGCCAGAATAACCATAACCGTATGCTGATCGGAAGTCTCGTCCAGGCAGGCTTTCCATGCAGGGTACGCGCAGACACGGTCGTCATGGCCGTAGCTTCCTAGCAGGGCGCGATCGAAGCCCACATCCTTGGCCTTGAAAGCCGGAACCATGGACAGCTCGGCGCTCATGAAATCCGCCTCGGTGATACCGTATTTGTCATGCAGCAGGTGCAGCACATTGTTCTTGACGGTTTTCTCATCGTCCTCCGTAGCTGCCGTGTAAGGAATGTTGCCAAACCAGATGTTCAGCTGCTCGCCCTCGATGGCGTTGCCCAAGGGCTTCTGGTTCTGCTTGGCCGCCAGATGGGGAAGGAGATCGCTGATGTAGAATACCGGATCGCCCTCAGACTCGCCCGCCTTCACCTGCACGGTGGCGCCGTCCTTCAACGCCACCACGCCGTGCAGGGCCAGGGGCATGGCCGCCCACTGATATTTGCGCAGGCCCCCGTAGTAATGGGTCTTGCCCAGAGCCACGCCCTCGGACTCATAGAGGGGAAGCTGCTTCAGATCCAGACGGGGACTGTCGATATGAGAGGCGATGATACGGATGCCGTCCTTCGCGATATTCTCAGTGCCCACCTTGATCAGATACATATTTTTCCCGCGGTTGTTGTAATAAATCTTGTCGCCCGCCTTGAGTTTGCGGCCAAAATCAAAAGCCTCGTAGCCTGCTGCCTTCGCAGCCGCCTCCACATAGGCGCAGCACTCCCGCTCGGTCTTTCCTTCGTCCAGGAAGTGCTTGTAGCCCTCAGCGAAATCGAAGATCTCAGTCATCAGGGTCTCATCTGCGGTTTCGTAGACGTTTGTTCTTTTGTAAGTAAGTGAATCCATGTGTGTTCCTTCTTTCTATCACAATATTGTGCGTATCTATTACTCTGTCTTTGATTTTATCACGTTTGAAACCACATTTCTATCTCTGTTTTTCTCATTACCGTACCTACTTGGCGTCAATTTAACCTCCCCAAAATTCACCTGAAAAAGCCAGAACAAAGATCTGATCGACTCTGTCCTGGCTTTTAAAGACTTGTTATATCTGCGTCCTGCAGATCTTCTTTGCTGCCTGATTAAGCTCACTGTTCTCCAAAATCAGCTTTTGGCCAAGCAGCGCTGCCTTTGTGAGTTCTGGCTCTACAGGCAGAACTGCCAGTATCCGCTCAGGATCTCCTATGGCCTGCTCCAGCACCTTCCTGCTTTCCTCGTCCACCTTATTCAATACATAATACACGGGTTTTTGAAGCCTTCCACTCAGCTCTCCTATCTTCACCGCAAGCTTGGCAGACTCATAGGAAGGATCACAGACCATCAGAATCAGATCCACCTCATCATCCAAACCGCGCCCGAAATGCTCAATTCCAGCCTCCATATCCAGAATAGCGATCTGATTTTCCTCAAGCGTTAATCTGCTGACAAACTGCTTCATCACCGTTCCCATAGCGCAGGCACAGCCCTCGTTCGCCTGATGAATCTTTCCGCTTACCATCAGCTTGATTCCGTTCTTTTCTGTGTAATACCCTTTCGGAATATCACTAAGCTTCCACCCTTTCCACATACAGATATTTTCACTTTGCCACCTCCTCAAGATACAGGGACAGATGCACGTCGCCCGGTATTGCAAAACCACACTGATCGCAGATGCTTTCTCCCACAGTCTGCCCATCCCGTATAAATAGCTCTATCACGCCTCCGCATTTGGGGCAGTCAATCTCTTCAATCGTCGTCATACCGCGTACTTCCTGGCATGTAGGTAATATATCATTCATTTTCACACCTGCTTTCTATCCGGGGTCCGTAATTTCTCGCAAGCCGGAAGATACATCTGCCCTGAAACTTGTGTCAGGTTATCCTTTGCGTATTCCAGCTTCATATTTGATACGACCTTTCTTTTTCCTTTCCATTTTTTTGGCTGTTCCTCCCGACTACAGTTCCAGCTTTTCCACAATCTCCTGAAGGGCTTTCCGCACCGGAGAGTCCATGGGAAGCTGTACAATGGGCTTTCCGTCGCAGTCAAAGCGGTAAATCATATCGTCATGAGGCACCACTCCAAGGAGCTCCAGGTTCTGATTTTGTATCTCTTCCAGTGTTCCTGCATCCAGCTTTCCCTCCGGAGCCCGGTTGATAATCAGTCCCACCTTCTTTGGCTTAAAATTCAGCTCCTTCATCAAAGCAGCAATCCGCCCGGCTGCTTGCACGCCTCTCCTGGAACAGTCGCTGACTAAAATCGCGATCTCCATCATCGGCAGGAGCCCACGGCTTACATGCTCCATTCCTGCCTCATTGTCCACCACCACATAAGGGTAATGGCTCTGTAGCTTCTGCACCTGCGTTTGAACCAGGCCATTCACGAAGCAGTAGCAGCCTTGCCCCTGGCTGCGCCCCATGACCATCAGATCAAAGTCATTCTCCTCTGTAAGGGCGTCTGCCAGCCGGGCCTCCAGATAATCCTTTTTCGTTACCCCGACGGGAATCTTATACCGACTGTCCGATCCCGCCCGCTCGATCTCCTCCCGGAGCTCTCCAAGGGTGACGCCTGCCTCTACGCCAAGCACCTCATTGAGATTTGAGTTGGCATCCGCATCCACGGCCAGAACCGGCTTCTTCCCGCTCTGGCAGAGATACTGAATTAAAAGGCCGGTAAGCGTGGTCTTTCCCACACCGCCTTTGCCGGCTACTGCAATCACATGTCCCATATCCTCTCCATCCTTTCCTGTGCCAAATCCACATTTTCCTGCGTTCAGCAATTATTCTGCTGCCGTCCTGATACAGGGTGTTCTTTTTATAAACAATATGTTGATTTTCTTTACAAACTGATTATAATAAAAGTATCAGAAAATACAATCATCAATTTAAAGCTGTCTGTAGGTTTCTGAACAGTTTTCCGTATTCTGTTCAGAAACTCCAATGGAAATCATCGAAAAAGGAGGAAATTCCCATGCCGGAAAAGACACAGAAAGAAGACCGGAGGACGCGTTATACCCGCCAGGTCATAAAGGAAGCATTTTTAAAGCTTCTGGAAGAAAAGGAATATCCCAAAATCACAGTCACTGAGATCTGCAGGCTTGCGGAAATCAACCGGGGAACCTTCTATCTCCACTATTATGATACTACCGATGTGCTGGATGATCTTCTAAGCGAAATCCTGAAAGAAACCACCAGCGTCATCGACCATGTCTTCTGCCCTGCAAGAGCCTCCGGGAACTGCTCCTATCCTTTCTGTGACAGGCTGCACAGCAGCGACCGATATCAGGCGCTTTTTCTCGACGACACCATCTCCGCACAAATCATAGAAAAAATGGCAGAAACGACAAAAGAAGACTATGTGACCTGGCTGATGTCACACAGTCTCCTTACCTTTGAAGAAGCCGAAGCCATTTTTTATTTCCAGATGAACGGCTGTCTGTCCATCAATAAAGTCATGCTGCGCAATCACTGCTCCGACTGGAAAAAGATACAGCGGGCCATCGATCAGTTTATCCGCGCAGGGCTGGAATCATTTCTGATCCGGGATCAGAGGGAATACTGATCCGCATTTCATCCGATAACGGCGTTTTGTCTGTCAATATTCTCCTTGCCACGCACCTACTGGGCGTCAATTTTTTCCTTCAGCTCCGTCAGATACATCCAGCGCTCCATCTTCTCATCCAGAAGGCTCTGCGTCTCTTCCTTTTCCTTCGTAAGCTCCGTTAAGCGGCTATACTGGCTGGCATGGGCAATCATTTCTTTATCCAGCTCCTCTATCTTCGCTTCCAGCGCAGCGATATCGTCCTCGATGGTATCGAATTCCTTCTGTTCCTTGTAGGTAAATTTCAGCTTCTTCTCACCCTTGTCCCAGGTGGCCTTCTTTTTTCCGCCGGGTTCGGAAGCTCCCGCTGCTTTTATGCTCTTTAATGCGCCGCCAAAATCCGTCCCTGCTGCGCCATGCTCCCGAGCCAGCGCTTCCATATAGTCGGTATAGCCGCCCTCGTACTGGCGGAAATGACCGTTGCCGTCGAAGGCGAAGATCCGATCCACCACGTTGTCCAGGAAATATCGATCGTGGGAAACGAGAATCACGATACCGATAAAGGAATTCAGGTAATCCTCCAGGATGGTCAGTGTGGGAATATCCAGTTCATTGCTGACCTCGTCCATGACCAACACGTTGGGGCCGGTCTGCAGGACGCCTAAGAGATACAGCCGCCGCTTTTCCCCGCCGGAGAGCTTGCCGATGGGCGCATACTGCATATCCGGCGTAAAAAGAAATCGCTCCAGCATCTGGGATGCCGTGATCCGACCGTCCCGGGTCGGAATGTACTCGGCGATATCCTTTACATAGTCGATGACCCGCTGATTTTCATCCATTTGGGGCAGCTCCTGGGCGAAATAGCCAAGCTTGATCGTCTCGCCCACCTCCACATCGCCGGAATCCGGCGGGATCTGCCCTGCTATCATTTTCAGCAACGTAGACTTTCCGCAGCCATTTGGGCCAACAAACGCGATCGTCTGATTTTTCAGGAAAATATAGGTAAAATCCTCAACAATCTTTCGGCCCTCGTATTCCTTGGATACGTGGTGCAGCTCAATGGTTTTCTTGCCCATGCGGGTTTCGACCGAATCCAGCTCCACGGTTTTATCAAAGACCGGAGCCCTTCCGGCCTTCAACGCTTCCAGCCGATCCAGTCGCGCCTGCTGCTTGGTGGTCCGGGCCCGGCAGCCTCTGGCTGCCCATTCAAGTTCCATTCTGAGAACGCTTTGCCGCTTCCGCTCCGTGGCCAGCTCCATTTCCTCCCGCTTTGCCTTCAGCTCCAGAAAGCCCGAATAGTTGGCCTGATAACTGTAGAGCTTTCCCCGGCTGATTTCCAGAATCCGGTTGGTCACCCGGTCCAGAAAATAGCGGTCATGGGTTACCAGAATCACGGTTCCCCGGAATTTCCAAAGCCAGGCCTCCAGCCAGCGGATCATCTCCTCATCCAGATGGTTCGTGGGCTCGTCCAGAATCAGAATATCCGCCGGAAGCAGCAGGGTCCGTGCCAGGGCCACCCGCTTCTTCTGCCCGCCGGACAGCGTCTCGATTTGCGCACCCACATCCGGGATGCCTAAGGTGTTCAGCATATTTTTTGCGTCATACTCGGTGACCTCTCCGCCCGCCACATAGGACAGCGCAGTAGCCCCATCCGGAAATGTGTTCGCCTGGGACAGAAAGGCCAGCTTTACGCCATTTTGCATAATGACCTGCCCCTGATCAGCCTCCTCGGTACCTGCGATAATCCGAAGCAGGGTCGTCTTGCCCGTGCCGTTGATGCCGATGATCCCGACCTTTTCTCCCTCCTGAATGCCGCAGGAGATATCATCGAAAATCCATTTATCTCCATAAAGCTTGCTTACGTGCT
>USDU01000171.1 GCA_900553635.1 uncultured Lachnospiraceae bacterium
AGGCCCGCATGGCCTCCGGGATTCCCGGAACCATCCGTTCCGCGATATCCATGGTAGCCTCCGGCATACAGTCCCGGGGAGAAAAGCCCGTACCCCCGGTGGTCAGAAGCAATTCCGCCACATACTCATCTGCGATGCGCGCCATCTCTTTGGCCAGCATCTCCCGGTCGTCCGGCAGGAGAATCGTATGAACCACCTCGTATCCATTTTTTTCCAGCATCTCTTTGATAGCCGGGCCGCTTATATCCTCCCGTTCTCCTGCGTAGCCGGAATCACTGGAGGTCAGAACCGCTGCACGCATGGGTCGCTTCACCACGTTTATCTCGTCCCCTTCGGAAATGACGCCGCCCTTCAATACTTTTGTGAAAATGCCTTCTCTCGGCATAATACAGTCGCCCATAATCTTGTAGATCTCGCAGCCGCTGTGGCACTGCTTCCCGATCTGGGTTACCTCCAGAAGCACGTCGCCGCACTGCAGTCTCGTGCCCACGGGCAGGTGCTTTAAGTCGATACCCCGGACGATCAGATTCTCCCCGAAGGCGCCCTCGTCCACCGGCGCTCCTTTTGCCTTGAAGTCCTCGATCTTTTCATAGGATAACAGGCTCACCTGGCGGTGCCATTTGCCTGCGTGGGCGTCGTTTTCGATACCCCAGTCCTCGATAAGCTTCGCGGAATGCACGTTTTTCTTCTGCGTCCCCTTCTTCTCGCTGATATTTACTGCCATGATCCTGCCCATGCTATCGTTCCTCCCTTATTCTGCCATCTGCTTTTTCCAAAGCGGACAGCCACCAAATTCTCTGTCTTCTATGGTACCTGATCTTGGCCCGCAGATCAACACTTGTTACAAATTAGACAATTTATTTTTTTAATTTTCTGGTAGTTTTTCACAATCACAGGTTTGACACGCCCTAAGTCCCCATGTATAATGGAAACGGGGCAAAAAAAGCCCACATCATTCAGGAGTACAACATCCCATGTATATCAATGAATTATACGACAAGCTTCCGCTTCTTTCCGCGGAAACCTATACCTATATCAGCCGGGACGGCGACTGTCATACCGAATCCGAACCGGTTCTCACAGAGCATATTCTGGACGTCTATCTCAACGATCGACTGACCATGAAGCTGGTCTGTATTCCCCAGTATCTGACTGAGCTGGTGCTGGGCCGCCTTCTGACCGAGGGAATCCTGGAGGACGCTTCCGATGTCGAACAGATCTATATCTGTGAACACGGGCTGCGGGCACGGGTGATACTGCGTGGAAATAAGGGTGAAAACGAGACGCTGCAAGCCACCGTAGCCGACAGCCATCCGCAGGCAGGACGTGTTGCTTTGGATGGCGGCGCTTCTCGGGAGCCCTTCACAGAGCTTACGCCCTCCTGCTGCACCGGGAATCACATTTTAAACGATTATTTTCTGACCGGGAAGCCGGTAAAGCCGGTGACTCCCATTTCCTGGAAGGCAGAGCAGGTCTTTGACCTGGCCGACCGCTTCCACGCAGGTATGCCCCTCCACGGACAGACCTGGGCCACCCACAGCTGTTTTCTTGCAAAGGACGGCCAGCTTCTGTTCCAGTGCGAGGATATCGGCCGGCACAACGCCCTGGACAAGGCCATCGGTTACGCCCTGCGCCATGACATCCCGCTCACAGAGTGTATCGTCTATTCCAGCGGCCGGATTCCCACCGATATGGCCATGAAAGCTATCCGGGCCGGAATTCCCATTCTCGCAAGCAAGGCTTCGCCCACGGCGGAGGCCATCGCGCTGGCGAAAGAATACGGGCTTACGCTGGTCTGCGCGGCAAGGCGGGATCGGATAAAACTGTTCGCCGGAACGAAGCCGGAAGTCTGAGAAGCAGGTCATCTTCTTTTAGGAAAAATAAATTTGTAAATTATTTCCATTTTAAATATAAATTTTAAGAAAGGCGGGTTTTATTCTATGCCTTCGGTATACGCCGACACCTCATTTCTACAATTCAAAAAAGTACACTGCAGAAACTGCTATAAATGCGTCCGGAACTGCCCGGTCAAGGCCATCCGGGTCATCAACCATCAGGCACAGATTCTGGAGGATCAGTGCATCCTCTGTGAGAAATGCACTCTGGTCTGTCCCCAGAACGCCAAGGAAGAATTAAATATGATACCCAGGGTGTATGATTTCATCCGAAACGGCGGACAGGTCATCGCCTCTCTCCACCCGGCCTATGTGGCGGAATTCGGAACTGACAGCCTGCCGGCCCTGACCGAAACTCTGAAAAAGCTCGGTCTGTCCGACGCCTTCGACGCAGCCGCCGGGGCGTATCTGGTCAAGACCGCTTATGAGGACCTGGTGGAGGAACGGGCCCAGGAGACGCCCACCATTTCCTCCAACTGCCCGGTCATCGTACAGCTGGTCCAGAAGCGTTATCCGGACCTGGTACCCTATCTGGCTCCGGTCCTGTCCGTGATGCAGGCCCACGCCCGTTATCTGAAGGAACAGTATCCCGACGCGCGGATTCTTTCTGTCTCCCCCTGTATCTCCGGCCTGGCCCAGATGCGGGAGGCGGACAACTATGTGGATTATGTCATCACCTTCAGCGAGCTGCAGGAATGGCTGACTGCTGTTCAGGTGCAGGTGGCCGCCCCGTCAAGCGCACCCCCGGACGCGGACCGGGATATCCGGCTTTCCCGCATTATGGCCATGTCCGGCGGCTTTACCATGGCCATGCATCCATCCGTTCACCAGCGCTATCTTCCCGCCTGCGGGATCGACAGCTGCAAGCAGATTCTGAATGAATTTATGGCGGATCCGGACAGTTATTCCAACTGTTTTCTGGAACTGAACGCCTGTCCCAACGGCTGCATCGGCGGTCCTTCTTTCCGACGTACGAAGACCGGACTGCTCCACGGCCTGATCCGTCTGCAGAACGCGTCCCTGTACAAAGGCATTTCCAATTATAAACGGGACGATTTTTCGGCGCAGTCCCTGACCGATATCAGCCGCCACTATGACACCTTCATACTGCGGCAGCAGGAAACCGAAGCCTCCGAAGAAGATATTAAAAAGGTACTGGCCCAGATGGGAAAATTTGCGCCTGAGGACGAGCTGAACTGCGGAGCCTGCGGCTATAATACCTGCAGGGAAAAGGCAAAGGCCGTGCTGGCCGGTAAGGCCGAGATCTCCATGTGCGTGCCCTTTATGCGGGAGCGCCAGGAGAGCTACTCCAACAAAATCATCAACGTGATGCCCGGTATCCTGGTGACGGTGGATTATCAGCTGAAGGTCATTCATATGAACCAGGCCGCGAAGGATCTGTTCGACCCGCTCCATAAGCGTACGCTGATCGGCGAGACCGTGTCTGATCTGATGGATGATTACACCCTGATCAATATGATTTCCTTCGATAAAAACATGTCCCACGATCAGATTTATCTGGAGGATCGGGATATCTATCTGGAGCGCACCCTGGCCAATGACCGGAAGAATCAGCTGATTCTCTGCGTCATGAAGGATATCACCCGGGAGATAGAAGAAAAGCAGCGTATCCGGAAGGCCCAGAACAACGCGGCCGCCATGGCTGACAAGCTGGCCTCGGAGCAGCTGAAGCTGGTGCACCAGATCGCAAGCCTCCTGGGGGAGACCGCCGCGGACACCAAGGTGGCCGTGGAGCAGCTGAAGCGTACCATTCTCAGAGAGGACGAGGATCGCGATGAATAAAGACGGAAACTATCGGCTGAACGTGTCCTTCGACGGACTGGTGACGGATTTCGGCTGGGTAAGCCTCAATAAAAAACGGGAAACCATCTGCGGCGATTATTTTGATATTATGGAAAATGATTCCGATCATGTGCTGGTGCTGTCAGACGGACTGGGAAGCGGCGTCAAGGCCAACATTCTCTCCACGCTGACTGCCCGGATGCTCAGCCATATGATCATCAAAAAGCTGCCCATCTATGATGCGGTGACCGCCGTAGCCGATACGCTGCCCGTGTGCAGTGTCCGGCATCTGGCCTATTCCACCTTTACGGTGCTGGATATCAGGGGACGCCAGGCGCTGCTCTATCAGTTTGACAATCCGGACGCCATTCTGATTCGGAACGGTAAGGTAACGGCCTACCCTTATTCTACCTTTACCCTGAAGGAAAAGGTCATCCATGAGAGTACCTTCGACCTTCGGGAGGACGATATGCTGATTCTCATGTCCGACGGCGTCACCAACGCCGGTATGGGCAAGACCACCGACGGCGGCTGGGGCCGCAATGAGGTCCTACGCTTCTGTCAGAAGAAGTACCGCCCGGGTATGAGCGCCCAGGAAATGGCTGTGGCTATCGCCTATGCGGGACTGGCCCTGAATCTGGAGGAGACCGACGACGACCTGACGGTTCTGGCCTTACGCTTCTGCAAAAAGCAGACGGTCAACCTGATGATTGGTCCGCCCCATACCACCGAGGAAGACACAGCCTATATGGACAATTTCTGGAAAAAGGAAGGGAAGCATGTGATCTGTGGCGGCACCACCGCAAAAATCGCAGCGCGATATCTTCGGCAGCCTCTGACCACCATCGATGGATCCGCCGTGGACGATGTGCCTTCCCTGATGCGTCTGCCCGGCGCAGATCTGGTAACCGAAGGGTTACTGACTTTGGAGCGGCTGTTGGAATACTGCGAAGATTTCCGGGAGGATCGAGTGAGCTTCCATGAGATGCTTCAGAAGAAGGACGGAGCCGCACAGCTTGGAACACTCCTTTTCACCTGGGCCACGGATATCAACATTTTCTTTGGAAATGCTTATAACGAGGCCTATGCAGGCTCGGAGATTACGGCAGAGACCAAAACAAAGACCGTGGAAGAGTTGATGGAGCACCTGCGGAAAGCGGGGAAACATGTGAATGTTTCGTTCTGGGCTGTCTGAATTTTGCCACAGCTTATACTTTATTTCAATTAGAAAGGAAACCCGAAGCTGTCCCGGACACGGGCAGCTTCGTCAGGCATATGATCATGAGTGAATTTACACATTTTAACCGCCAGGGCGAGGCCGTCATGGTGGACGTAAGCGCCAAGGCCGAGACCGCAAGGGAGGCTGTGGCTGAGGGCCGTATCTCCATGAGCCGGGAATGCTTTGAAAAGGTAAAGGAAGGGGAAATGGGAAAGGGCGACGTGCTGGGCGTGGCCCGGGTGGCCGGAATCATGGGGGCCAAGAAGACCTCCGAGCTGATTCCCCTCTGCCACCTGCTGCATCTGACCAAGGTGGAGATAAGCTTTGAACTGGAGGAAGAGACCTCCTCCGTCCGGGCGGCCTGCACCGTCCGCACCACCGGCAGGACCGGCGTGGAGATGGAGGCCCTGACCGGCGTTTCCACCGCCCTGCTCACCATCTATGACATGTGCAAGGCCGTGGATAAGGGCATGGAGCTGGGCGAGATCCATCTGGTGGAAA
>USDU01000172.1 GCA_900553635.1 uncultured Lachnospiraceae bacterium
CCGGCCCAGTCCAGTACCCGTTCCACCGGCTGGGCCCCCTGCTCCCGAAGCATTGCTTCCAGCGTCTGTCCTTCCACATAATCCATGACAATCAACAGGCGCTCTCCCTGTTCAATCACATCCACGATGCTGGGCAGATGGGGATTTTTCAGACGCTTCATCAGCGCGATTTCCTTTCGTTCCGTCTCCAGCTCCTGAAACTCTTTCCGGACCAGCTCCTTGACCGCCCAGGGCTTATTGGCTTTTTCATTGACCGCCAGATAGACCACGCTCATGCCGCCCCGGCCAAGGACGCTCTGAATCTTATATTTGCCGCCTATGACCGTTCCGATTTCCAGCATAGCCTTCCTCTTTTCCCGGCTTTCCCGCCTTCCTGCGGACGCACCAGCAGGGCGGAAATATTATCCTTCTCCCCGTGTCTCCGGTTCCGGGCCGTCACCCTTTTTGCGGCCCTCTGCATCTGCTTTTCCCCGGTGAGAAGCTCCGGAGAGAAATCCACTGCCAGACGTTCCGGCGCATTGCCGTGCCAGAAGCCGTCCGTGCACAGAAGGTACATGGCGTCCTGCCTGATCGTACCCCTCTGGTATTCCGCCACCGTCTCCGGGCACGCTCCGATGCAGCGGGTCAGGACGCTCCGTCTCCGATCCTTTTCCCCTTCCTCCCGGGTCATAAATCCCCGTTCCACAGCCTCCGCTGCCAGAGAGTGATCCCGGGTCAGCTGCCGCGCCGTATCTGCCGCAATTTCATACAACCGGCTGTCGCCCACGTGGACGCAGTACCAGTTTTCTTCGGTAAAAAGGGCTGCCGTCAGCGTGGTGCCCAGCACAATTCCCTGCTTCTCTCCATATGTCCGAAGCCTTTCATTTTCCGTATGTACCAGATTTTTCCAGTCTCCCAAAAGCTCCCGTTCCGGAAATCCGGCCATAAGTACCTCCGGAAAGCGGCTCTGAAACCAGTCCGCCAGACTTCGAAGCACCTCGCTGCTGGCCAGCTCGCCCTTTTCCAGGCCGCCCATGCCATCGCAGACTGCTGCCAGCACATAACGCTTCCGCCCGCAGAGCGCCTGCTGCAGCAGAAGCCCATCCTGATTGACGCGCCTGGTTTTTCCCCTGTCTGTACAGGCCGCCAGACAAAACTGCACTCTTCCATCACTCCATTTCCAGTGATTCTCTGTTTTTTCTTCTTTGGTAAAATCGGCGATATGCCGTGACACTCCGGTGAATTCCGGAGGAATCGTTGAACCTATGATATAACAGATTCCGGCAGAATTCAAGTGGAAAACTCAAATTCTGCCGGATGAAATTTCGACATTTTTCGACATTTTGTTGAAGGCTGTCGGGTGATTTCCCATAAGGGAGAGTGCCTGCCCGGATTAGTTTCTCCGCAGAGCTTCGATGGGGCTTAAACGCGCCGCCTTCTTCGCCGGGTAGATACCGAAGAAGATGCCCACGGCTGAGGAGAATACGGTGGCTAGGACTATCGTCACGATACTGATGGCGGGCTTGAAGCCCAGCACGGGCAGGGAGCAGATGCCGTAAGCTCCCAGAAGGCCCAGCACGATGCCAATGAGGCCGCCCATGCAGGTGATGATGGCGGATTCGGCCAGAAACTGCATCATGATGGATCCGGTGCGGGCACCCAGAGCCTTTCGGATACCGATTTCCCGGGTCCGTTCCGTAACCGATACCAGCATGATGTTCATGACGCCAATGCCGCCCACCAGCAGGGCGATGGCCGCCACTAGGGCGATGAAGGCGGTAATCATGTCCAGCATACTGGTAATCTGGGCAATCTGGCTGTCGCCGTCCTGGAGCATAAAGGCGTCTTCCCCCTGGGTCTGGTGCCGGCTTGCCAGCAGATTCAGAGCCTCCTGCCCCACTTCCCTGGAATACTGGCTTCCCTCAGAAATGATATTCAGGCCGTAGAAGGAATCCAGTTCATAACCAAAGGCATAATTGGCTGTGTAAGGCATATAAAAATTCACATAACTGGTCTCTCCCATCATTGCGCCCATCATGCCGCCCTCGTCCTCGGATTTCATAACGCCGCAGATGGTGATTTCCTGGGTCACATTGTAAATGGTTGCCTCCACGGTCATGCCGATCACATCGTCGGTTCCGAACATTTTGATGGCGTCGCTCTGGCTGACCACGGCCACCAGATTCATTGCCTCCACGTCGGAATCTGTAAAATAATGTCCCGCCACCATTTCCGGATTGTGGGTATATTCCAAATCTGCTGTACCTGTGGTGGCGTACACATCAAAGGTTCCTTTCGGAGTCAGGATGCTGCCAAACATGCTGTCGGAAGGCGTCACGCCCTTTACGTGGGAGATTTTCTCTTTGATGGCATTCATATCTTCCACGGTTATCTGCTGTTCGTCCGTTCCGCCGTCCGTATTGGAATAGACGTAAATCTGGCCTCCGGCAATGGCATTTAAGGCGTCGCTCATTTTCGTCTTCGCGCCTCCGCCGATGGACATAATCATGATGACCGAAGAGATGCCGATGATGATGCCCAGCATGGTCAGGAAGGAACGGCCCTTGTTGGCCCGGATATTGTCCAGGGCCATTTTGATGTATTCATATAGCTGTGCCATGCTTACTCCTCCACTGCGGTGACGCGGGTGCCCTCGGTGATGCCGGTGGTCAGGCCGCCGGAAATGACTTTGTCGCCTGCTGCCAGACCGGATTTTACTTCTACGGCGTCATCGGAAGCCAGCCCCTTTTCAATCACTTTTTTCTCTACGACGCCATTTTCATTGACCACATAGCAGAAGTCGCCGTCCTGGCCGGAGTTCACACACTCAGCCGGAACCACCAGCACATCCTTCACGAAACGGCCCTGTACGTTCACCTTGGCCTCCAGTCCCAGATAAATGTTCTCGTCCGGGTTGTCAATTTTCACCTGTGCGGTAACCACTGGGGTTCCCTTATCGTTTTTCTCGGCGATACGGCTGAGCTTGGTTACGGTGCCTTCGTAGGTATGGCCTGCCAGCGTTACGGTAGCCTTCTGGCCCTCTTCCATCTTCTCCAGATCATATTTGGTGATGCTCATTTCCACGGTAACGTCCTCGCTGCTGGCTACGGTCAGAAGCTCGCCGCCCTTGGTGGCCGGGCCGCCTGCGACTGCCGCCACCTTCGTTACCACGCCGGAAAAATCTGCTTTGATGCCATCTTTACCCTGCTGGATATCGTCCTTGGTCATCGTTGCTTCCAGGGTGCTCAAGTTATTCTGGGCTGCCAGCTGGCTCCTGGCCGCGCCGGAGAGCTTGGCCGCATCGGTGGAATCCTTGATGCCCTCCTCCTTGGATTTGCTGGTTTCCAGCTTGGTTTTATTTTCCTGGGCGTCCTTTAAGCGTCCCTGATAGCTGTCCAGCTTCTTCACGATTTCGTTGTAATTATTCTGCTCATCCTGGATGCTCTTCTCGATATTCGGGAGAGACGCCTGGGCATCGGCAGCAGGCTTGCTTGCCTGATCAACCGCGTTCTGCGCCACCGTCACAGCGTCCTGCAGCTTCTGATAGTCCACACTGCTCTGATCCGTGATACTGGTCTGTGCCAGCGCATCTTTTGCTGCTTTCAGCTCCTGGTTAGCCGCATCTAACGCCGCAATCGCCGCCTTCGCCGCGTCCTGCTGACTCTTCAGATCCGCCAATTTATTGGAAGAATCGCCCTGATAGCCGGTATACTCGTTGACCCGCTTATTCAGGTGATCCACATTGTCGTCTTCCTCGTCCAGCTGCCGGTTGATGATATCCAGAGCCGCGGAAGAACGGTTGTACTCGGACGCGTTTTTATTGTCCTTTTCGATGGAATCCTTGTAGCCATAGTTGGCTGCGCTGCCGGTGAGCTCCGCCTGCTTGTAGAGGTTGTCAAGCTCGGCGCTGTCGTAGGTAAGCAGCGTATCGCCTGCCTCCACGGTGTCGCCCACCTGCAAATCAAACTCCGAAACGGTGGCGGATACCGGGGAGAAATAGGTCTTTACTTCCTCGGACTGCACCGCGCCGCTGCCGTCCACAGACTGGCTGACGCTGCCGACGGTTACCTCGGTGACGCTGACCATCGGGTAGCTTGGACCTGCGAAGGCTCGCGGCAAAATGGCCACGACTGCTACCACTACGACTACACCGCCGATGATAATCCGCTTCCGGCGCTTTTTCTTCTGGACCGGGGTCAGCGGCGTTTTCTCTTTCTTCTCCTTCTGGGCGCTCTTTTTGAACAGGCCCTTCTTTGCTTTCTGTTCTTCCTGTTCTGTGAGCGCCTCGTCGGCTTCCCATTCTTCCATCAGGCTCTTTTTCTCTTCCATGGTTCCACTCCTCATTCTTTCTTTAAAATACAACATCTTCATTGATGTAATCTTCTACAATATGGCCGTCCATGATGCGGATGACGCGCTTGGCCTGGGCCGCAATGCCGTTGTCATGGGTAATCAGGATGACAGTCCGACCGCCCTTGTAGAGCTCCTTCAAAATCTGCAAAATCTCTTTGCTGGATCCGGAATCCAGGTTTCCCGTGGGCTCATCTGCCAGAATCACCGGCGGCTTCGCCGCAATGGCCCGGGCGATGGCCACGCGCTGCTGCTGGCCGCCGGACATCTCGTTTGGCTTGTGGTCCATGCGGTGGGCCAGACCGACGATTTTCAGGGATTCCTCTGAGAGGCGTTCCCGCTCCTTCTTCGGCACGCCCCGGTAAATCAGGGGCAGTTCCACATTTTCCCGGGCAGTCAGGTTGCTGATCAGATTGAAGCCCTGGAAAATGAAACCGATTTCTTTGTTGCGGATATCCGACTGCTCGTCGTCGGTCAGAGTGGACACGTCCTGCCCGTTCAGGTAGTAGGTTCCCGATGTGGGCGTATCCAGACAGCCCAGCATATTCATCAGGGTGGATTTACCGGAACCGGACTGGCCGATGATGGCTACAAATTCTCCTGTCTCTATGGAAAGACTCACGTGATCCAGCGCCCGGACTTCATTTTCGCCGGGGTTGTAGATCTTGCAGATGTCTTTTACTTCCACCAGTGCGCTCATGTTGTTCTCCTTCTTTCTTCGCTGTCCGCCGGATGACGCCTGCGGATCCTTACAGATGTTACACATTTTTTCCTTTTTGTCCAATATCTGTATTAGTCTTGTAATACAATAGCATATATTTTCGGAACTTCAAGGACATTCATAAATTCTTAATAAAACCTTAACTGCCATCATCACTTATTGACTCTCTGGTGCTTCTCTTCTGTCAGAATTTCCCTGTTTCCAGGTCGAATGCGATATCGGAAATGGGTCTTCTTTTCCTTGCTTTCACTGCATAT
>USDU01000173.1 GCA_900553635.1 uncultured Lachnospiraceae bacterium
TGATCCGTGACTGGAGTTCAGACGTGTGCTCTTCCGATCTATCCTTATTTCGAAAAAAATCACGGCGATCTGGAAAAGGTGTTGGCCGTGACCATGGAGGACTTACAGGAATTCAACTGGAAGGATTATCTGGAGGAGGAAGCGGCGGAGGAGGACCTGACCCAGGTACTGAATCAGGTCAATCAGGCCGTGATCCAGACCGGAGAGGTTCCCTCTGAGGAAGAAAAGAAGGAAACCCGCATGAAAAGGGTGCTGGTGGACGCGGAAGCGGTTGAGAAGATGTACTCCTACATCGAGCTGAATTATGGGCGATCCTATTTAAGCGCCGGAGAGCAGAAGCGTCTGAACCGCAGTCTCTGCCGGGGCGCCCATGCGGACTGCAGCCTCTATTTTACCGACGGCATCCTTTCCAATATGGTGAAGCGGAATTATCAGTCCGAGTACGCCAGACGGTCAAAGAGCGAGAACCTCAGGGTATACGGTCATTACACCCGGGTGGCGAAGCGGAATATCGAGGTGCTGGCAGACACCCTGCGCCGGGCTCTGGTGGCTCGAAGCGAGCGGGAGACGGTGAAAAGCGAGTATGGCAGCATCGTACCCTCAAGACTCTGGAAGCTGGGCCGCAGCCATGATAAGAAGCTTTTTGAGCGGGTGCTGAAAAAGGACAGCTCAGAATTTGTGGTTCACGTGCTCATTGATGCCAGCGGTTCTCAAAGAAGCCGTCAGAGCCTGGTGGCCCTGCAGGGTTATATCATCAGCGAGGCCTTAAGCAGCGTACAGATTCCTCATCGGGTCATGGGCTTTTGTACCTTCTGGGACTACACGGTCATGCAGCGCTACCGGGACTATGACGACCCGAAGGAGGCCAATAAGAGGATCTTTGAGTTTCACGCATCGTCCAATAACCGGGACGGCCTGGCCATCCGGGCGGCTGCGGCCAGTCTTCGGGAACGCCCCGAGGAAAATAAGGTTCTCATCGTCTTAAGCGACGGGCGTCCCAACGACATCATCGTGAACCGGCCCAACAGCAAGAACCCTGCGCCCTACGCAGGTGACTATGCGGTGCGGGATACGGCTTCCGAGGTGCGAAAGGTTCGTGCGGAGGGCATCTCCGTGCTGGGCGTTTTCGCCGGGGAGGAGCAGGATCTGCAGGCGGAGCGGCGGATATTCGGCAGGGATTTCGCTTACATCCGCAATATTATGAATTTTTCCGGTGTGGTAGGACTCTATCTGAAGCGTCAGTTGGACGATACGGCACAGTAAAAGGACTATAAACTTATATACGAGGAGTTTTAGTATATGAAAACGTGGCTGAAAAAATGGTGGAAGCCCCTGGTACTGGTTCTGGTGCTGGCCGGATTTCTGCTTTATCCGTCGGTCATACTTACAGAAATGCGTGTGGATTTTGAAAAAGAAGATTATACGGCGGGCAATCACTGCAAGGTCTTTGCTTCCCCGACGGAAAATCTGGGACTGGACAGCGTAAAGAATGCCGATAAAAAGCCCGGCGAAGCCCGCTTTTTCTTCTGGGATATCCGCTGGCGCGACGGACAGACCTTCAAACGCCTGGACCCAATTGATTACAATTTGGATGACGAGATTCAAATCAGGGACATTGCCTTTTTTATTAATGGCTTTTACGCAGGAGAGCTTTCCGGAGAAGAACTTCTGGCTTCATTTTCGCCCAACGATCAGGTTCAGATGTATGAGACGAACAGCGGCTCTTTGGGGCTTTATATCACAGGCGATGATTCTCAGCTTCTGACTACGGATGTGTTCCGGGAGTTTTATAAGGAAATGGCGGGGCGCTATGCGCGGACCGGCGTCTTTTATCTGCTGCCTCTGCTTTTACTCGTCTGGGCCGCGGCTGAATTCTATGTGCGGAAAATCTGGCGGCAGCGGGAGGGACGGTTTTTCCTGGCAGCTGATACGTTATTTTATATAGCGGGGCTGCTGGCACTGGTTCTGATAGTAACCGGAGCTTTCACAGGCTCTGATTTGGTGAACCCCGATGAGTCTGAGGCGGTCTATTCGGTGCAGTATTACATTACCCACTGGAAGATTCCGGACGCAAGAGATCTGGAGATGGCGGCCTATTCCGTGTTCGGAACGGCGCGCCTTACGGAGCTTGACCTGTTCTATATTTTTGCGGCTCAGATCGCGAGGCTTTTTACCTTTGAGCATGCGGTGCGGCTGTTCAGCGTGCTGATGGCGGCGGGGCTTTTTTATCTGATTTTCTGCAGCCTGAAAAAGAACCGCTGGCTTCTGGCCGTCATGTTCCTGACGCCCCAGATCTGGTATCTCTATACCTATTGTACCTCGGACGCCATGGACTACGCGGTGGGCGTGCTGGTGCTCTATCAGGTGGCGAGACCGGACAGTATGCTGCAGAAGCTTTGCAGACGGGGCGTGAAGAAAGCAGACTGGTGGCGGGTATTGCTTCTGGGATTTTTGTTTTCCAATATTTTCATGTCCAAACAGAACTTCTATGTGTTCGCCATTTATGCCTTCTGTATGTTGCTGGTGGATCTCTTCACAGCGCCTGCGGAGGAGAAAAAGAACCGGTTGATCAGCTATCTCTGGGTAGCGGGCTTCGCGTTTGGGTTCCTGGGAATCCGTTATATTCCGGAATTTCTGCATTATGGCGTTCACCGGCACCGGGTGCTCCTTACGCTTCAGGAGCAGATCGCGATTCCGAAGCTGAATCCGGCTTCACCGCCTGCGGAGCAGAGCTCGGCCTTCAATCTCTACGGCAAGGGCGTGGGGCTTTCGGAGCTGCTATTTAAAATGGGACTTCACAAGACCACGTTCCGTTCCTTTGTGGGAACCTACGGAAGTCTCCAGTTCCCCAGTCCGGACTGGTACTGTCTGCTGATGGGGGCGCTGTATCTGGTGTATCTCATCGGCTGCTGCGGTTCTGTGCTTCGGGAAAAGGGACACGGGGAGCGGAAGGTGAAGCTGGGACTTCTGTTTTTCTGCGCGCTGGTGTCTTACGCGCTATTGCTCTACAATGCCTGGTTCATTGATTTCCAGGCCCAGGGGCGCTACATGGTTCCGGTGCTGATTTTCGCGGCCAACGCGGCGGCATTAAAGCCGGAGACTTCGAGGACGAAGTGGTTTCAGCTTGTGTTGGGAACCTCGGCGGTATTGTCGCTGTATTCCTTTGTGGTCTACTGTATTCCGAATATCAGGCCGCCGTACTAAGCAGAGGTCTTATACGGGAACAGGACGGGCAGCGAAAAAGAGAGAGGGCTATGCCCGGGAAAGGGGATTTGCAAATGAAAGAATATGAAGTTGTTCATGAGATTTTCAACGAGTGTGCCAACAATCAGATGCGGGACGTCTTTATCGAGGAGGTTCCTATTGATGATTTGGAAGAATATGTAAGGAAACACCACGAAAAAGAGCGGGACTTCACCTTTGAACGGGAAGATCTGGCCGATGGAACTGTTGTCTATCATGTAAATACCTCCGGGCTTTTGCAGCGATACACCTTTACGGAGATCTGAGATGGAAAAATTTTTTGAATGGGAATACCGTTTCATGATGTTTTTGCAGAATAGCATCCGGGGGCCGTTGCAAAATAAGGTGATGTGGTGCATCACCTCACTGGAAAACGCAGGGTTTCTCTCCATCGCGGCCTGCCTGGCACTGCTTCTGCAGCCAAAATGGCGCAGGGTGGGCGAGGCGGCCACCGTGTCCATGATTCTGGAATTTCTGGCGGTCAATCTGCTTTTGAAAAACTGGGTAGCCAGAGTGCGGCCTTATCATCTTCTGGAGGATCTGATTCTTCTGGTGCAGGAACCGGCAGACTATTCCTTCCCGTCGGGACACACGGGCGCGGCCTTTGCGGTGGCGTCGGTCATGTTTCTTGGCATGCCTCACAGCATCGGAGTACCGGCGCTCATCGTGGCGTCGCTGATTGGATTTTCCCGGATTTATCTGGGGGTACATTTCCCCACAGATGTACTGGGCGGAGTGGTGATCGGATGCGCGGCCGGATTTGTGGCCTGGAAGCTGACGGGAGGGAAGCTCCGATGAGAAAATGTGAGAAAGCGCGAGATTTTAATTCCGGCAGCGTGCTGAGCAATATTTTATACTTTTCCCTGCCCTATCTGCTGTCCTATTTTCTGCAGACCCTGTATGGCATGGCGGATCTTTTTATCATCGGTCAGTTTGACGGAACGGCAGCCACCACGGCGGTGTCTCTGGGAAGCCAGGTGATGCATATGCTGACTGTGATTCTGGTAGGTCTGGCCATGGGAACCACGGTCAGTATCGGACAGGCCGTAGGAGCCCGGGATAAAAAGCGGGCCGGCGAGGCCATTGGCAATACCGTCGTACTGTTCCTGGGCGTATCGGTGGCGCTGATGGTGTTGCTGACAGTGCTGGTGCGGCCCATTGTGGCGCTGATTTCCACGCCGGAGGAGGCTGTGGCAGGTACGATTCAGTATCTGACGATTTGTTTTATCGGTATTCCCTTTATCACTGCCTACAATGTGATCAGTTCCATTTTCCGGGGCCTGGGTGACTCGAAAAGTCCTATGTACTTTATCGCCATCGCCTGTGGCGTCAATATCGTATTAGATTATCTGTTCATGGGAGCCTTCCATATGGGACCTGCGGGCGCAGCCCTTGGTACGACCCTGTCTCAGACAGTCAGTGTTTTGATTGCCTTCTGGGCCATTAGGCGGCGGGATACCGGACTTACCATGAAAAAATCAGATCTGAAGCCCAGGGGCACAGCCATGGGACAGCTTCTTCGCATTGGTCTTCCGGTGGCAATGCAGGACGGTCTGATTCAGGTGTCCTTTATCCTGATTACCGTTATCGCGAACCGCCGCGGACTCACGGATGCGGCAGCGGTGGGAATCGTGGAGAAAATCATCAGCTTTGTGTTCCTGGTGCCCTCTTCGATGCTGTCTACAGTATCGGCTCTCTGCGCCCAGAATATCGGCGCCGGAGAGGAAGAGCGGGCAAGGAAGACACTGCGTTACGCCATCTTCATAGCTACAGGGTTTGGCCTTTTTATGGCGGTTCTGGTTCAGTTTATCGCGAATCCGGTGGTCGGCCTGTTCTCGAAGGACGCAGCCGTGGTGATGCAGGGCGGCTGGTACTTCCGTGGTTATATTTTTGACTGTATGTTTGCGGGAATTCATTTCAGCTTCAGTGGTTATTTCTGTGCCTGTGGACGTTCAGAGCTGTCTTTCCTGCACAATATTGTGGCCATTGTGCTGGTGCGTATTCCGGGCGCGTATTTGATGTCAAAGCTGTTCCCCATGAGCCTCCTGCCCAT
>USDU01000174.1 GCA_900553635.1 uncultured Lachnospiraceae bacterium
GAATGGATCGACGAGGAGCTGGGGAAAACCAGGCCGCTGGCCATCATGTTAAATAATACCTCGGCGGCGCTTCCCATGTCCGGCGTATCGAACGCGTCGGTCATCTACGAGTGCCCGGTGGAGGGGCGTATCACTCGCTGGATGGGCGTTTTTGAGGACTGGAAGAATCTGGGAAGAATCGGCTCCGTGCGAAGCTGCCGTCTCTATTATCTTCATTTTGCCCAGGAGTTCCATCCGGTGTACGCCCATTTCGGACAGGCCCAGTACGCGCTTTCAGATCTGAACAGCGGTAAATTCGACGTGCTGTCAGGCGGAACCAAGGGCATCAAGCATCCGGCCACGGCCATGTACGACCGCATCAGCCGTCCGGGTAAGGCTACGGAGCATACGCTCTACGCATTTCCCAAGGGCATTTTGAAGGATATTGAGAAAAAAGGGTATGATATGACCATGCCAGAGGATTACCCGGGCAAATTCAAGTTTGCGGATACGGGCGAGATTGCGGAGTATCAGGGCTATCCGGACGCTACGGTTCTGAAACCTGGCGGGGACGGCGGCAAAAACGGCTTTGGCGGCGTCAGGGCAACCTTCAAGTACAATGCCTCTGATCGGAAGTACTATCGCTGGACGTACGGCAATCCCCACACGGACGAACTGAACGGACAGCAGGTGGCGGTAACTAACGTCATTTTCCAGTACTGTGACGGCAATGTGCTGGACGCCAAGGACTATCTGCATTTCGCGACTCAGTCCAACGGCAATGAATGTAAAGTATTCACCAATGGCAAGGAGATCGACGGCTACTGGAAGAATCCGGGAGAGCTGGGAACTCCGGCCCGCTATTATGATGAAAACGATCAGGAAATTGTATTAAATAACGGAAAGACCTTTATCTGTATCATCTGGAATGATTATAAGGATGATGTGGTCGTTCAGTAAGGAAAAACGGAATCATGGGAAAGAAAAACAGTTCAAAATCCAATTATATTATGCAGGGCAGCATTCTGGCCATTGCGTCCATCGTGAGCCGGATCATTGGACTTCTCTACCGGTTGCCGGTGACCAATATCATTACAGACCATGGAAATGATTATTATTCCGCAGCCTACGAGATCTACAATGTCATTCTGCTGATTTCCTCTTACAGTCTGCCGCTGGCAGTATCCAAGGTGGTGTCGGCCAAGGTAGCTCTCGGCGAATACCGGAATTCCTGGAGAGCTTTCAAAGGAGCCTTGTATATGGCTTTGGTGGTCGGCGCAGCCGGTTCGGCTCTGACCTTCTTTGGCGCAGGCTTTTTCACCGGAACCTTATTAAATACGCCGGAGAGTGAGCTGTGTCTGAAGGTACTTGCACTGGCCGTCTTTGTCATGGCGGTGATGGGCGTACTCCGTGGCTTCTTCCAGGGCATGGGAACCATGATGCCTACAGCTATTTCCCAGATCATTGAGCAGATCGTCAACGCCATCGTGAGCATTGCGGCGGCCAGCTATCTGTTTTCCTACGGCGTAAAGCTGGATGCGGCGGCAGGTATTACCAATGGGAAGCGCGGAGCCATCTACGGCGCGGCGGGAAGTACACTGGGTACCAGCCTGGGCGCAGCAGCAGGACTTCTGTTCCTGATTATTGTCATGCTCATGTACAACCGGGTACTGCAGAAAAATATGCGCCGGGATCACGTAAGCCGGCAGGAAAGCTACGCAAGTACCCTGCGGGTGCTGATTATGACCATCGTACCGGTCATTTTAAGTACAGCTGTCTACAATATCAGCGGCATTGTAGATCAGGGCGTATTCAAATATCTGATGCTGGATGTACAGAAGGCGGATAAGAGTACGGTCGAGATCTACTGGGGCATCTATGTGGGCAAATACAAGCTTCTGACCAATGTGCCCATCGCAGTGGCATCGGCCCTGTCCGCGTCCACCATTCCGGCCCTTACGAGAGCCCGGATTTCCGGCGACTGGGATGAGATGCGGAAAAAGACCGAGGGCGCTATCCGCATGGTTATGATGATCTGCATTCCCAGTGCCTTCGGCCTGACTGCGCTTGGCGAGCCAATTCTTGATCTGCTGTCCTGGAATACCAATGAGATTGCGCCGAAGCTCTTTTTGATTGGTTCTGCCTCTGTCATTTTCTATGGCCTGTCTACCCTGACGAACGGGATCCTGCAGGGTATTGATCGGATGCAGATTCCGGTACGCAACGCCGTGATTGCGCTGGTGACCCATCTGCTCCTGATGATTAGTCTGGTGCAGCTTGGCAAGCTTCATATCTATGGAGTGGTGTTGGCCTATATGTTCTTCGCCATCCTTATGTGTATCCTGAACGGAGCGGCTATCCGGAAGCATCTGGATTACCATCAGGAGATCAAACGAACCTTTTTGATTCCGGGCGTGTCATCCCTGATTATGGCGCTGGCGGTATGGCTTCTGTACCAGCCCCTTCATAAAGTAATCGGGGTACGGATTTCTACGCTGTTGTGCCTGATCTTGGCTGTAATCATTTATGCGTTTTTCGTTCTGCTGCTGCATGGCATCACAGAGGAAGAACTGAAAAGCTTCCCAAAAGGGAGAACAATCGTTCGCATATTGAAGAGGATCCATCTGATTTAAAAGAAGTTGTGCATTGAAAACCCTTCTTTTTGGACATACTGTTCAAAAAAGGAGGGTTTTTTATGGCAAAACGACTTCTGGCGGCAATGGCCGGGATCGCGTTCCTGATGACACTGGCCTATTATTCCGGTAGTCTCAGGTCGGAGCGGGCTATGGAGCAGGAAAAGGAGCGGCTGCTGGCGCAGATCGAGAGTCTGGAGCTTCTGACGAAGGAGCAGGCCGCTGCGCCGGGAGACCGCGTGCAGGCGGACACCGCTGCGTCCGGGGGCAGAAAGACACAGGTGAAAATGGAAGAAACCGGAAGTGAAGAACCTGCAAAGTTCCGCTTTTTCATAAAGGAAGCCGACGGTCTGGTCAACATTTACCGGGAAGACGGAACCACACTGTATGAGACAACAGATATCCCGGTTTCCCTGCTGCCGGAGGCCCTGCGACAGGAAATCAGCGCCGGGAAGGGCGTGGCCACGGAGCAGGAGCTTTATGATTTCTTGGAGAATTACTCCAGTTAAACTTGCTATTCCGGCCATTTTGGTGTAAAGTTAAGTGAGTTAAAGAGTTACTGTTTACAGTAACTCTGCAAGCAGAGGACAAAATGACATGAATACAGACTACAGAGAAAAGATAAAAAACAAAAAACGCATTGTGGTAAAAGTGGGAACCTCTTCCCTGATTCATAAGGAGACAGGGGGCCTGGATCTTATCAAGGTGGAGCATCTGGTGCGGGAGCTGTCAGATCTGCATAACCGGGGAAAGGATGTGATTCTGGTCACATCCGGAGCTATCGGCGTGGGCAGGAAGGCAGCCGGGCTTCAGGAGAAGCCGGAGAGCATCCCCATGAAGCAGGCCTGCGCAGCCATCGGACAGGCGAGACTGATGATGATCTATCAGAAATTTTTCGCTGAATATAATCAGGTGGCAGCCCAGATTCTGATGACCCGCAACACCATGATCAACCTGAAAAACCGCAGGCATGCCCAGGATACCTTCGCGGAGCTTCTGGAGCTTGGAGCGATTCCTGTCGTCAACGCCAATGACAGTATCTCTACTTTTGAGATTCTCCACGGTGATAACGACACTCTGTCGGCCATTGTGGCTTCCTTGGTGGACGCGGATCTTCTGATCCTGCTGTCCGACATCAACGGTCTCTATACGGATAACCCAAACACAAACCCGGATGCGGAGTTTGTGCCCTTTGTGGAGTATCTGGATGAGGAGCTGATGGGCATGGGGCATGACGCGGTGAGCTCGGTGGGAACCGGCGGCATGGCGACCAAGCTTATCGCGGCGGAGCTTGCCACAGCGGCGGGAGCCGATATGCTGATTGCCAATGGCGGCGATATGAGTGTCATTCACAAAATCGTGAACGGGGAGAAGTACGGCACTTTCTTTCATGCACATAAGAATGAATCCTTTGATTTAAAGACATTTCTGGAGGCGCATTTCTCATGAAAAAAGCAGGAATGGTACTGGAGGGCGGCGGCACCAGAGGCGTATTTACAGCCGGCGTGCTGGACTATTTTATGGAACAGGGCATGTATCTGCCCTATGTCATCGGCGTATCGGCAGGCGCCTGCAACGCAGTAGACTATGCGTCACACCAGCCGGGCCGGATGAAGCTGTGCACGATTGATTTTCTGGAGGCCGGAAGCTATGTGGGTCTCAAGTCCTTGGTGAAAACGCACAGCCTGTTTAACATGGATTTGATCTTTGATATATTTCCCAATAAGATCATTCCCTTTGATTATGACACATACTTTTCTTCCGGCATGGAGTGCATTCTGACAGCTACCAACGCCCTGACCGGCAAGGCTGAGTATCTGTCGGAGAAAAGCGACCGGCAGCGGCTGATGACTATCTGCCGGGCTTCGTCCAGTCTTCCGGTGGTATCGCCCATTGTGGATGTGGACGGCATTCCCATGGTGGACGGCGGCGTGGCGGATTCCGTGCCCATTCGCAAGGCCCTGCACGACGGGGTGAAGAAGCCTGTTATCATTCTCACAAGACAGGCGGGCTACCGGAAAGCGCCTGCGAAGAAGACGCTGAAAATGGCTCAGATCATGTATCAGAAGTATCCGAATCTGATTCGTGCCATCAAATATCGGGCTTACTATTACAATCGCACCATGGAACTTATCGAGGATCTGGAAAACCGGGGACATGTTTTTGTGATCCGGCCTCAGGTTCCGGTGGTCAAGAATACCGAGAATCACGCAGAAGTATTAACAGATTTTTACAACCATGGCTATGAATACGCAAAGGATATTTTTGAACAGGCAGCGTCCTTTGCGGGATGGGAAGGAGAAAAGTAAATGGATCCACAGAAGATTGCGCGCATCAACGAGCTGTACCGCCGTTCCAAGGCGGAGGGCCTGACTGATGCGGAGAAGAAGGAGCAGAAGCTTCTGCGCCTGGAATATATCGAGGCCGTCCGCATGAACCTGCGCGGACAGCTCAACAACATTGATATCAAGGAAAAAGACGGAAGCGTCGTAAATCTGGGTGAAAAGTATGATGCAGACAGGAAAGGAAACTAAAAAGGATTTAAAGAAAGCGCTGCGAAAGGAAATCAAGGCGCTGCGGGCGGCCCACACGGACGAGCAGATCCATGAACTGAGCCTGGGCGTGCGGGATCAGGTGCTGACTCTGCCGGAGTACCAGGAGGCTGAGGTGATCTATGCCTATGT
>USDU01000175.1 GCA_900553635.1 uncultured Lachnospiraceae bacterium
TAACCTCTCTTTTTCAGAAACAATTTTCAAAAAACTTAGGATTATTTGTCGTGGAGCGTATCAGCCGGGCTGTGCCGTTTTTTGAAAAGCGTCCGCACCGCGCCAAGCATCCCGCAGATCAGGATAATGTAAATGACATTGACGCCAAACACGCAGGAAGCGAGAAAGGCGGCAGCCATAATCAGGATGGAAATGAAATCCTTGCTGTGTACGACGCCGGACCCCATACTGTAGACCACCGATGCGATGACAGCGCCCACGCCGGCCTGCATCCCGTGCAGCATCCGGCTGACGAGAAAGCTGTCGCGAAAGGCCTCGTAAAATACGGAGATCACCGAGATGATCACAAACGGCGGAATAATCGTCCCCAGAATCGCCACCAGCGTACCGGGCAGTCCCGCCAGCTTAAAGCCCACCACGATGGCTCCGTTTACCGCGATAGCGCCCGGCGATGACTGGGCGATGGCCACCAGATCCAGCATCTCATCTTCCTCGATCCAGTGATATTCATCTACAAATTTTTTCTTCATCAGCGTCACGATGACATAACCGCCGCCGAAGGTAAAGGCGCTCAGGTAGAGCGTCGAGATAAATATTTTCCATAAAACCTTCTTTTTATTATTCATTGAAAAACCCTCCTACGCAACCAGTATAAGGATTCTTGACTTATATGTAAAATAGTATTATTTTATAATTATCATAATGAATTTATTATAAATGGACGAAAACTATGACACTGCGACATATGAAAATCTACGTGGCCGTCTTTCAGCACAGCAATATCACCCGGGCAGCGGAAGAGCTGCATCTGGCCCAGCCGTCGGTGAGCCTGGCGGTGAAGGAACTGGAGGAATATTACGGTGTGCGGCTCTTCGAGCGGCGGGGAAGGCGGATTCTGCCCACCGAGGCCGGGCGGGAATTCTACGGCTACGCCCTGCACATTGCGTCGCTCTTTGACGAGATGGAGACCCGCATCAAAAACTGGGACCGCATCGGCACCCTGCGCATTGGCACCAGCATCACCATCGGCACCCACATCCTGCCGGAGCTGCTGCACCGCTTCCAGGAGCAGTTCCCGGAGGTGCGGACGGAAGCGGAGATCAACAATTCCTCCCTCATCGAGCGCCGGGTGCTGGACAATGCCATCGACGTCGGCCTCATCGAAAATCAGCCCGAGCACGAGGACATCTGCGCCGTGCCCTTTATGCGGGATGAGTTGGCAGCCATCCTGCCGCCCGGGCATGCGCTTGGCCGCCGGAAGAAAGTAACCCTGGAGCAATTGGCGGAACATCCCTTCCTCATGCGGGAAAAGGGCAGCGCAGGCCGGGAAATCCTGGACGCGGCCTTTGCGCTGCGGCAGCAGGCCGTCCATCCGGTCATGGAGAGCGTCAGCACTCAGGCCATCGTTCAGGGGGTGGCCGAAGGGCTGGGGGTGGCTGTATTGCCCTATCTGTTGGTCGAACGGGCCATTGAAGAGGGCGTCGTAGAGCAGGTTCCGCTGACCGAACCCATGGAACGGAACCTGAACATCATTTATCATAAGAGTAAATATCTGACCGGCAATATGAACACCTTCATCGAGTTATGTAAACAATATGGGGAGGAGACCGACTATGAGTAAGAATACACTATATCTGGAGTGCTACGAGGGAATCACCGGGGAAATGGTGCTGGGGGCGCTGCGGGAGCTGGCGGAAGCCCTGGAAACAGAAGAAAAAGACCGTATAAGCTTCCCAAAAGAAAGGGAGCATACGGAAATCAGATTTTCAAAGGAAAGAAGAAAACAGGATATAGAAAGACAAAGTAAGGAGCAGGGAACCATACAGGAAGAACTCCTTCCCCAGATAGACCTCCTTCTTGAGAAATTACAGATAGAAAAAATCACTGCCTCTCCCGTCTGGTCCGACAAAGGCCCCACCGATGCCCTGGGATTGGCCATCGCAGCCCGCGCCGAGGGCGTTTGCCCGGAGCGTTTTGTGGTAAAAAAGGTTGGCACCGGAACAACTTATGTAAACTTGGAGAACAACACCCGCGAACCCAGAACCCTCCGCGCCATGCTTATCGAAGAAGTCCCCACCGGAGAGCTTTGGATCCTGGAAAGCAACATCGACGACTGCGCCGGAGAAATCCTGGGCTACACTATGGATCTCCTCTTTGAAGCCGGAGCACGGGACGCCTGGTTCACCCCCATTTTCATGAAGAAAAACCGCCCGGCCTACCAGCTGTCCGTTCTCTGCGCCGAAGACCAGATCCGCGCCCTGGACGCCATCCTCTTCCGGGAGACCACCACCATCGGCGTCCGCCGCTACCGCGTAGAGCGCACCGCCCTGCCCCGCCGCTTCTTCGAAGTCCGGGTCCCCGGCGGTACTGTCCGCATCAAAGCCTGCCAACTGTCGGACGGCAGCGAGAAACGCTATCCGGAATACGAGGACGTGAAGCGCGTCGCGCGGGAGACGGGGAAGAGCTATCGTGAAGTATACCAGATAGCGAAGACTACGGCGGAGCAGAGCTAAAACACGTTAAATCTGGTGAATATCAATACTTCGGATTTGAATGAAACTTTTGCTACAACACTTAAAAGAAATACAATAATAAAAGGGATCTGAACAGCCTGGAGCAGTTCGGATCCCTTTTCAAATTTAAATCGTATCCGGATGCCGCGTCAGCTTCACCATCGTTCCGCCAAGCAGGAACAATGCAATCAGGTTCGGAATGGACATCAGACCATTGAAGGTATCCGCCACACCCCACAGGAGCCCCAGATCCACGGTCGCACCGAGAATCGCTACGGCAGAGTAAACCACCATAAAAGGCTTATTGACCTTAGAACCAAACAGAAACTCGATGCAGCGGGTACCGTAGAGACCCCAGCCGATAATCGTAGACAGGGCGAAGCAACAGAGCGCCACCGCCGTAAAAATAGAAACCCAGCTACCGTAAGTCGCCGTAAATCCACTGATGGTCAGCGCTGCGCCCGCAGCCGCGCCAAAATTCACCGGCACTCCGCTACACAGAATAACGAGAGCCGTCATGGTACAGATAATAATTGTATCCGTAAATACCTCAAAGATACCGAAATAACCCTGGTTCACCGCCACGCTGGTATCCGCCGCCGCATGTGCGATGGAACCGGTACCGAGGCCGGCCTCATTAGAGAAGATACCACGGGATACGCCATTTTTCATACTCAGGAAAAAGGTACCGACCGCGCCGCCGGTCACAGCGGAGGGAGTAAACGCACCCTCGAAAATCGAAGCGAAAACAGCCGGTACATTCTGGATATTCAGCATGATAACGCCGATGGCAAGAACAATATAAAACAGAGCCATAAACGGAACCAGCTTCTCCGTCACCTGGCCGATCCGCTTGATGCCGCCCAGCAGAATCATCGCAACCACAACGGCGATAACGATACCGATGATCAGATTCATCGTCTGAATAAACTGATCCGAAGCGGAAGCGTAGCTGAGCACCGCCGTATCGATGGCCGTGGTAATCGTATTGACCTGGGTGGCGTTACCGGTACCGAAGACAGTCAATACGCCCAGCACCGCATAGATGCAGGCCAGCCATTTGAACTTAGGTCCGAGACCATTTTTAATATAATACATGGGACCTCCGACCCAGTCGCCCTTCTCATTCTTTTCACGGAAATGCACAGCCAGCGTCACCTCGGAAAACTTCGTACACATGCCGAGCAGGGCCGAGCACCACATCCAGAACACCGCGCCCGGACCGCCCAGGGCGATGGCGCCCGCCACGCCTGCGATATTGCCGGTGCCGACCGTGGAGGCCAGAGCCGTACAGACCGCCTGGAACGGCGTCACTGCGCCCTCGGCGGCTCCCTTCTTATGAAAAAGCTTCCCCAAAGTCACCTTAAAGGTATAGCCAAACTTGCGAAACTGAATACCGTGGGTTCGAATGGTCAGATACAGACCGACGCCGATGATACAGACCATAGCCGGGATCCCCCAGACAAAGCCATTGACGGCGCTGTTGATGCGTTCGATGGTTTCCAACATAAAATTTTTCTCTCCTCGCGTAAATATTTTTTTATTTTACCATATTCTGGAGGGAAAATCGAGAAAAGTTTGCGGGGTTTACTGGGAGATACCGAAAAAATTGCGGAAGAAAAAGAAATTTCGTGAAGTATGTTATTCCACGAAAAAAGACTCCCGGAAAAGGAGTCTTTTCAGAAAATGATTTACCCGGCCTGATCGAGCAGCTCGATTTGCCGCCGCTTGTCGTCCATGGACGGGTGGACATAGTAATTCAGCGTCATCTGCACGCTGGAATGTCCGAGAATTTCACTCAAAGATTTGATATCCACCCCAGCCGCGATACAGCGCGTGGCAAAGGTATGGCGCAGGGCGTGGAAATTGATGGGTTGGATTTCGTTGACGGAAAGATATTGTTTAAAATGGTTCTGATAGGTGCGCGGTTCCAGAAATTCCGTACTTCCTGTCAGAAAAAAATAGTCCACGTCGGGCCGCAGCGGATCGCTTTCCAGAAGCTTCAGAATAAAACGGGGAAGCGGAATATCCCGGCTGGAGGCAATGCTTTTGGGCGGACTGCATACCACCTGCGTCCGGGACTCGCCCTCCTTCGCGTCTACATTTTGGATCCGCTGAAGGGTGGAATTGATTCGGATAAAGCCCTCGTCCAGATAGATATTTTCCCATTTCAGCGCGCAGATTTCACCCAGGCGCATGCCGGTATAGAGGCACAGCAGAACGCCCAGGCATCGCTTATCCTCACGGTTTTTGAAAAGCCAGCTCTCCAGTTTTTCCCTGGACGCAGTATCCAGAATTGGGACATAGACCGTGCGCCGCCACAGATTGGAGACGCGGGAAACCCGGTTGGCCGTATCCCAGGTCTCTTCGGCCAGCTTCAAGATGGAACGAATAATGACATAGATATCATGGACCGTCTTCGGAGCCAGCCCGCCCGTGCCGTCCACACGGCCCTCCTGTAAAAGCATCCGCAGATATTCTGTCAGATAGCTGGTATTGATTTCTGCCACGCTCATTTCCCCCAGATGCGGTAAAATATGGCTCCGCACTGTATGGACATATTTGGCATAGGTGGACGGTTTGGCGAACAACCGCTTTCCGGACAGCCACAGCTCCACCGCCATTTTTACCGTGATCTTCGCATTTTCAGCCTGTTTCAGTTCTTTTTTCATAGCCCTTCTCCTTTGTAAAAGCAAACATTAAATGGTGATAGAATTTAGTATAAGGGGAAAACTT
>USDU01000176.1 GCA_900553635.1 uncultured Lachnospiraceae bacterium
AACAACCAGTACACCAGATACCTTCTGGACAACTACAACATCAAAGTTGTCTGCGACTGGACAGCAGGTAATACTGCAGACTTCCAGCAGAAAGTTTCTCTGGCAATCGCATCTGCTTCCCTTCCGGATGCAGTCATCGCACCGACCCGTAACTACCTGGTACAGGCCGCAAGAGCAGATCTTCTTGCAGACCTCTGGCCGGAGTTCAACCAGTACGCATCCAAACAGGTAAAAGAGATCATCGAGACCACCGAAGGACGTGCAATCAACAACGCAACGGTTGACGGAACCTTCTGTGCACTGCCGAACGTATCTGTAGATACCGACGGTGTTTACCTGTATTTCATCCGTCAGGACTGGCTGGACAAGTTAGGACTGGAAGTTCCGAAGACAGTTGACGAACTTGGCGAAGTAGCTCAGAAATTTAAAGATGCAGGTCTCAGCCCGGATTACTCTATTGCAGGTATCGACAACGGCGGAAGAACCTACTCCAACTTCCTGAACTCCTCCAACAATGGATACGGTTTCGATGCTGTATATCAGGCATTCAACGCAACACCGGGATACTTCCTGAAAGACGATTCCGGCGAGCTGTATTGGGGAACTACAACAGATGAGATGAAAGAAGCCCTTACCACTCTGCATGACTGGTATGAAAAAGGCCTCATCAACCCGGAGGTTGGTACCACAACCAACGGTGACAATGCAAACAACGTTAAGAACGGAACCTGCGGTATCTTCATGGGACCATGGTGGAGCCTTGGATACGGCAACCCGGATTCCTTCCGTAACGACAACAACGCAAACTGGCAGGCATATCCGCTGTACACCAACGATGGTGAGTGGAATGTCCATATGAAAGACGTTGGAACCACTTACACAATGGTAAACAAAAACGCATCTGATGATGTGAAGAAAGCCATTGTTATCATGAACAACGTACTCGTTCGTGATGAGTCTACCTTCGATACTTCTGTAGCAATCGGCTGGTATCCGCTGCGTAACACCATGGCAGCTACCGACGAGTGCGAGTATGAGTATGATGCACTGATGGGCATCCTCAAAGGCGAAGCAACTGCAGATGATTATCAGCAGGGCGGAAGCAAATTCAACGGTCTGTACAAGAACCTTGCAAACGATGCTGCAACCTTAAGCGAAGTTATTTCTTCTGATTATGATGGATCCAGAGACCTGGCTGTAACCGATATGGATGTTAATACCAACAACGGACAGTTCAACAGATTCTATGCACTGCTGATCGGTGACCGTCCATATGCAACACTTGAGCCGGATCACAAGATCTACTCTGAGCTGTACTACACCATCGATGGAATGGATACCTACTGGACCCAGATTTCTGACCTGGAAGACAAGAGCGTCCTTCAGTTCATCACAGGTGCTAAGAGCCTTGACGAGTGGGATCAGTTCTGCACTGACTGGCATGTACAGGGCGGTGATCAGATCCTTGAACTGGTAAAAGATTACCTGGCTGAGTAACTTATGTAAATATATGATGTGGAGGGTGGGGTACAGGAAAACCTGTACCCCATCACTTTAAAAAAATGACATCAAAGGAGGATCTTGCCGTGAAGAAGAAAAAAGGCCATCTTGGGCTGTCAAATTCCTTTCACTATACGTTAATGGTTCTGCCGGGTTATATCTGGCTGTTCATGTTTTCCATCGTCCCGATGGTCGGTATTGTAATGGCATTCCAGGATTACAATCCGAGTAAAGGATGGTTCGGCTCTCCGTGGGTAGGCATGAAATGGTTTAAATACCTGACGGTTATCCCGGATGCAAAACGGGCACTTGTCAACACACTGATCATTGCAATTGCAAAGGTTATCCTGAATATCATCATTCCGCTGGTGTTCGCACTGCTGCTGAATGAGGTAAAGAATATGAAGTTCAAAAAGACGGTTCAGACGATCGTATATCTGCCGCACTTCGTATCCTGGGTTATCCTGGCAAACATCATTACCAATATCCTTGGTGCAAACGGAATTTTCAATACCGTCCGCAGTGCATTCGGTGCAACGGATACGGTTCTTCCAATGACGATTCCTGGCATCTTCCGTCAATTACTGATCGGAACCGATGTATGGAAAGAGTTCGGTTACAACGCAGTTATTTATCTGGCAGCCCTGACCGGCATCAGCCCGAGTCTTTATGAGGCAGCTGCTATCGACGGTGCAAGCCGCTGGAAACGAGTATGGCACATCACCATCCCGGGTCTGGTTCCGACCATCGTCCTTCTGACCACACTGGCAATGGGCAACGTTCTGAATGCTGGTTTCGACCAGGTATTCAACATGTACAACCAGCTGGTTATTGAAACTGGTGATATCATTGATACATATGTATACCGTGTTGGTATTACAAACATGCAGTTCTCGCTGGCTACTGCAGCAGGTCTCTTCAAATCTGTTGTCAGCTTCGTGCTGGTTGTTACTTCTTATGTTTGTGCTTACAAGTTTGCTGATTACAAGATTTTCTAAGGAGGGCAGAAATTATGATAGAAAGCAAGAGTTTTGGCAGCAAAGCGTTTAAAGTCATAAATGCCATCATCCTGATTCTCCTGGCATTCAGCTGTTTTTATCCGTTATGGTATACGTTCTGCGTATCCATTTCTTCGAAGGCAGCCGCTGAGGGCGGTCTTGTAACTGTTTACCCGATCGGACCGAACGTAAAATCCTACAGCCTGATCATGGGTGATTCCGCATTCTGGAATTCCTTCTGGATTTCCATCAAACGAGTTGTCATCGGAACCGTATGGACCATGGTTGTCCTGATCATGATGTCCTATCCGCTGGCAAAGAGCAAAACAGAGTACAAACCGAGAAACGTCCTGATGTGGATCCTGGTATTCTGTATGTTGTTCAATGGTGGTACCATTCCGTGGTTCATCACCGTTAAAAACTATGGTATGATTGATACCATGGCAGCGCTGGTTCTGGCTGGTTCTGTTCCGGTATTCAACGTACTCCTTATGATGAACTTCTTCCGCGGTATCCCAGGAGACCTTGAGGAGGCAGCCCGTGTAGACGGTGCCGGCCCGTGGCGTATCCTGTGGCAGATCGTAGTTCCGTGTTCCAAACCGGTTATCGCAACCATCGTCCTCTTCACATCTGTTGGTTACTGGAACGAGTATTTCCAGGGCCTGGTATTAATGAACAAGGAGACGAACTATCCGTTACAGACCTACATCCGTCAGATCTCCGTTCAGATCCCGGTAGGCGTAACCCTGACCGCAGAGCAGTATCAGCAGTTAGCACAGAACTCCAACAAATCTCTGGAGGCAGCAAAGGTATTCATCGCCCTTGTTCCTATGCTGATTGTATATCCGTTCCTGCAGAAATACTTTGTAACCGGTATTACACTGGGAGCAGTAAAAGAATAATGAAATACACGAAAAGAGGCTTTCTGAAGCGAAACAGAAAGCCGCTTTTTTTGTGCTTTTCTGCGATGGAAAACGGGGGTGGTTTCCGCAGGTTTTTCTTGCGTCCGTGGGGAAAACAGCGTAAGATAAAGAGGTATTGAGACAAAAAAGCAAATTGCTTTTGGAGGGGATTTCAGTATGAAGGTACTTACTTTTGGAGAAGTGATGCTGCGTCTGAAAACACCGGAGCATCTGAAAATTTTACAGGCAGATACATTTGAGGCCAATTACGGCGGCGCGGAGGCGAATGTTGCGGTTTCCCTGGCGACACTCGGGGACGATGTTTCGTACGTGACAAAAGTGCCGGAGCACCAGGTGGGACAGGCAGCCGTCAATGAGATCCGCCGGTTCGGCGTCGATACATCCCGTGTGCTGCGGGGCGGCGGACGCGTCGGTATTTACTATTTTGAAAAGGGAACGAATATCCGCCCGACGAGCGTGGTTTATGACCGCGCTTACAGCGCAATTGCAATGGCAAAGGCAGAGGAATTTGACTGGAAAAAACTGCTTGATGGCGTAGATCTCTTTTATTTTTCCGGTATCACGCCTGCCATCAGCACAGAGATTGAAAAAGCGCTGGAGAACGCTCTGGCGCTCTGCAGAGAGAAAAAAATCCGGGTGGTATGTGATCTGAACTACCGCGGAAAAATGTGGTCCACGAAGGACGCACAGCGCGTTATGCGCCGTCTGATGGCGTATGTGGATGTCTGCATTGCAAACGATGAGGATTTTGAATCATCACTTGGCATTCCGGCGTACGACGGAGATATGTCGCGCGGCATTGAGCAGATCGAGTCTTACAAAGAGGGCATGCTGGAAATCCAGAAGCAGTTCCCGAACTGCAAAGCGGTTGCGAGTGTGCTGCGCAATCTCTACACCGTGGAGGACGGCGACTGGATGGGGATTTACCTGAAAGACGGAAAATTCTACGAGAGCCCGGTTCATAAAGTACACAGCTTTGAGGCAGTCGGAGCCGGCGATGCATTTGGCGCGGGACTGATCCATGCGATGCTTCATGATTTTGAGCCGCAGAAAGCCATCGACTTTGCGATTTCCGCAAGTGTCTTAAAGCTGATGATCCAGCACGATGCCAATGTGGCGAGCGAAACAGAGATCGAGCAGATCATGAAGCAGGGCGGAACGAATCTGCAGAGATAGGATAGAGAAAAATTTACGAGACAGCAGGAGGAATAAATCTTGAATAAACGGAATATTATCTTAATAGGAATGCCGGGAGCCGGCAAAAGCAGCGTTGGTGTTATTCTTGCAAAGGTGTTGGGATATGAGTTTATTGATACGGATCTTGTGATCCAGCATCGGGAGAAACGTCTTCTGCGCGAGATCATTGCGGATGAAGGAAATGAAGGCTTTCTTGCGATTGAGAATGAAGTCAATGCGACACTGGAAGCCAACAAAAGCGTCATCGCGCCGGGCGGCAGTGCCATTTACGGAAAAGAGGCGATGGAGCATTTTAAAGAAATTGGAACCATCGTTTACCTGAAGCTGTCGTATGAGGATCTGGCGAAACGTCTCGGAAACCTGAAGGGACGCGGCGTCGTGCTGAAAGAGGGCCAGACGCTGAAGGATCTCTACGATGAGAGAAGTAAATTATATGAGCAGTATGCCGAAATTACGGTTGACGAGAGCGGAAGGGATATCCAGGGCACGATCCTGGCGCTCCGCGAGCAGATCGGCATGTAAAACAGAATTGGTGGAATATTCAGGGAAATTTTGAAAACATACGATTATATCATAATAAGGAAAATGTTCTGATAGTTAGAAATTACATATAACGTTTCTCTG
>USDU01000177.1 GCA_900553635.1 uncultured Lachnospiraceae bacterium
AATGGACTGACTTAAGGAAGCGCTGTAATTTTTCCGCTCCTCAGCCTGCCGGTACTGTTCCTGCACCGCAGAGTCCTGCATCCAGCGATCCATTTTCCGGATTCTGGCTGATGTGGCCCCATTCCAGACCGCCACGCCCGCAAACAGCACCAGGCAGACCGCCAATGTCACTGCCGGGGGAACCAGTTCCTTTCCGAAATGGACTTTTCCGACCCCGTCCTTCTTCTGATCCGCAAGCCAGCGGTCATACAGATTGATATTCTTCTTATCGGTAATCATGGCTCCGATACAGGCCAGCCAGTCTCCCGGATTTCCGGGGGCGTCGAAGGGAAGATTTACCTCCAGCGGGCGGACCTCCAGGTTCATGGCACGGATGCCGTCCAGACTTGCCTCGAAATCATCCGGCGCGCAGCCTGTATAGTAAACATCCGTAATGGGCATATCGGCATTCATGGTGGCGTAGAACTGCCGGATACCGGAGATATTCCGGACGATCTCCGTACCGAAATCCAGGGTTCCCCGCTCGCTGAAAATCCGGCTTCTGGTGGAATACTGGTAGACGCCGTCCCGATAGAGCAGGCTGGTCACACTGCTGTCCTCAAAGATCAGATAGATGGCTGTGCGGTTCCGGCATTCCTTCAGCTGGGACATGAGCCTTAAGTAGCCCTCCAGCGGCACAGACACCGCGTCCACCGGGATTCCCAGCTCCCGGGTAATGGCTGTGAGATCGCTTAAGAACTTCTCCGAGGTGCTGCCGCAGCACAGGCTTAAGCCCTGCTTCTTATCCCCCTGCACCACCGAATAGTCAGCGACGCCCTCGCTCTCATTTTCCTGCATGACATTTTTCGCTATCTTCCCAAGCTGCTTTCCTGTGGCGTAGGGAATCTGGGTAATCCGCGCGGAAGAGTAGGAAGCCGGAAGCACCAGCTTCACATGATCCGCATGCAGGCTCTCCAGACAGGTTTCCAGAGCCTTTTTCCACTGCTCCATCGTATTGCCGAAGCCTTCCACCGGAATCCGGCGCGCTTTTGTGATCTTCGGCATGCGTCCGGCTTTCCCCTCCGCCGCAAGGATGCATTCTTCTCTCAGTACAATGACCGCGTCACTCATGATCGTTCTCCTTGTAAATTATTTCCATATCCTTTGTTTTCATTCTCCGTTACGCGTTTTCGATGGCTGCGTAGGACTGGTAAATCGGCAGCATCACGCCAATCATAATCATACCTACCACCAGAGCCATGAAAATAATCAGAATTGGCTCCAGGAGCGTCACCATCCGCTTCGTAGCCTGCTCCGCGTCGTCCTCCAGAGTGGCCGCGACGGAATCCAGCATCACGTCCAGCCGACCGCTCTCCTCGCCCACCAGAATGGTACTGGAGAGCTTCAGAAGCAGGCCGTCCACCTCATGAAGGGCCCGGGACAGGGCCACGCCGCTTCGCACCTGGGTCACCACCATATCAAACTGCTCCTGCACATACAGGTTGCCTACGGTCTCGCCTGCGATGCCGATGGCCTGGGCCAGGGGCATACCACTGGAATAGAGGCTGCTTAAGGTCCGCGCGAACCGGGCTGTGTAAATGACCTGATACAGCTTTCCGAAGCCCCACACATGGACCTTCGCGTAGTCCACGCCCCTGCGCACCGCCGGAATTCCCATAATCAGCCGCACCAGCGCCACGAAAATGAATACGGCGAGCAGCGCCACATACCACCTCTGTACCAGAAAATCCGATATGGCAATCAGCATATTCGTAATCCAGGGCAGGCTGTCCATCTCGTCAAAAAGACTCTGGAACTGGGGCAGGATAAAGGTCACAATCAGGATGACCACCGCCACGCTTAAGACCAGCAGCACCGCCGGATAGGTCATGGCGGATTTCACCTGCTGATTCAGCTTATGCTCTTTTTCGTACTGGATGGCCAGGCGTCCGGTCACCTGATCCAGATTACCGCTGCCCTCGCCGGAGCGGATCATACCCACCATCAGCTCCGGAAAGGCCTGCCGGTTCTCCATGGCCTCGGACAGGCTGACTCCTTTTCGAAGATCCGTCAACACCGCGTCGTAGACCTCACGCTCCGCCGCCGGGATACCCTCCTGCCCGGAAATGATATCCAGCGCCCGCACCAGACTGACGCCGGAAGCCAGAAGCGTGGACGGCTCCCGGCAGAAAGACGCCAGCTGCTTAGGCTTAAGTCTTTTATGCCCCCGGGCTTCCGTCAGGTTCTTCGCCTCCACCAGATACAGGCCGTCCCCCAGCAGATCCGCGGTCAGTGTTTTTTCGCTGGCTGCCTCGACCGTTCCTTTTTTTATTTTTCCCTTCATGTCCTTCGCGACATATTGAAAACGGGCCATCTGTTGTTCTCCTTTATGTAAATGAAGTAAAGCTTCTCCTATGTATTCTATATTATGTAAATCATTTCACTGTTGCTTCTACAGTGCGCTCAGATACCAGGCTGCGATCTGGTCGCCCCAGAGGGCTGCCACCGCCAGGCCAAAGGCCAGAAAAGGCCCGAAAGCGAACTGGTCGCTCTTTTTCAGCCGTTTTGCGGCCAGCATAAAGGCCGCGTAACCGCCGCCGGAAAGCAGGCCGAAAAACATGGCGCAGACAATGGCGTCCATGCCGAGAAAAAGCCCGGACGCCGCCATAAGCTTGATGTCGCCGCCGCCGAAGGCTCCCGGCACGATCAGCGCCAGCACCAGCATGGGAACCGACACAATCAGCGCGCCGAGCAGACGATCCCCGATTCCGTGCTCCGGAACCAGAAAGATCTGCGCCGCCGCCAGGATGGCTATGATTATGTGAAATCGATTATAGATGATCTGGGTGTCCCAGTCTATCAGGGCCACCACCAGTAATATTCCAAGATAACAAAAAACCACCGCGCCCTCCAGGGAAATCAGCCCGGTGTGTCCAACTCCATAGCGCCACGCGCACAGGATCCATGCCGCTCCTCCGGCCAGCTCGCCAAGGAACGCCCGTTTCGGGATCGGCGTGCCGCAGCCCTTGCAGCGTCCGCGTAAAGCCAGAAAGCTTACGCAGGGAATCAGCTCTGCCGGGATCAATACCCGCCCGCAGGCTGTACAGTGGCTCCGCCCCTTCACGATTCCCTCACCTCGGGGAAGCCGATCGGCCACCACTCCTAAAAAGCTGAAGATGCAGGCTCCGAAGAGGAACCTTATCAGCCAGAGAATTCCTTCTAAAATTACTAATTCTGTCATATCAAATGTGTTACTTTTTCCCGCAGGACTTTTGTCCTGCCCTGCTTTTCATAGCTGTATCAAAATTTGTTCTGTGCGCTTCCCGCGCTTTTACGGATCGGTATCCTCGTCCCCGATCATCAGCCGGTCATGGTATACGGTGTATACATGGGTGCTCCGGTCATACCAGACCGTGTATTCGTTCTCCTGATAGATAAATTTCTGCACCCGGTAACCGCTCTCGTCGGTCTGAAGAATCCAGAATTCTCCCGGCGCCTTACTTAAGAAAAGGACGTCCTCATAGACGCCCTCGGCCACGCCGCCCTGCTTTGCCGCATCCGCAAAGGGAGCGCTGCCGCCGTACTGCCCGGTGGAGGTCACATCCAGCGCCATCCTTACAGACCGGGCGTTCCGGAGCGCTGTCCGTGCGTCCGCCCGGTACAGAAGCTCCAGCGCGCCGGGCGCCAAGAGGACCACCACCAGAAGTACGAGACAAAGAACCGTAAGGGTCTGCCGGAGCCAGCGGTGTTGCTTTTCCTTATTCTGTTGTGCAGAGGCGGGGTGCTGGGTGGGCATGGGGTACGGTCCTTTCTTTTATAAAAATATCAAATTCTAGTTTTTAGTTAGTAACTTTTGCTACATTATAATCGCCATCGCTATTATTAGTGCCAGCCGGCTCATATGTACAAGTATATGTAGAGTTCTTATAAACCAGTTTTGTTACTTTATTCGGTGTTTTTGAATCTGCAGCAGTGTCCAGAGTTACCTCTGTAATCTCACCCTTAACTTCTGCTAAATCTTTAATCTCAGAATACTTTACAGTACCTGTATCTTTGCCTACCGTAATAGCAACTCCAACATCCACCTTTGTATAAGCCTCATCTACCAGTGTCTGTGCAGCCATTACAGCCTGACGTGTCTCAGCAATAACGGATTTCTTCTTCGCTCTGTCAATATACCCAGTCAGTGCCGGTACCAGCAGTGCTGCCAGGATAGCCAGAATTACCAGTACAACGATCAGCTCTACCAGTGTAAAGCCTTTTTTGTTCTCTTTGAGTTTCTTAAACATTTCTCTTTTCTCCTTTTTATAGATATTTTCTATATAAGCGCCCGGGCAGGCGTCTATATCTTGTTTGTACGGCCTTACGGCGTGTTATTCATTACAGTCGTTGCCGTCACACCCTCACTATACTTTATTTTATAACGAAAATCAAGGATTTCCGTGTCAGAAATTACCAGTTCTGTGCAGTTCTCATCCTGATACAAGGCCACATCTGCAACCAGAGAGCTCAACTCCCCGCCGTTTGTGGTTTCATCCGGTACCCGGTAGGTCACCTTCAGGTAATACCCCATATAAAAGCCCTCGCCGTAGGCCTCCGCAGCCGCGCGGGCCACCGGCTTGGTACCGTCCGTGTACAGATAGGTGCCATCGTTTTTCCGGTTATAATACCGGGCCAGCAGCCGTCCTTTCGGAAGCGCTTTCTGGGTACCGATGACATTTTCCAGATCATTTCCCCGGTACAGGGTGGTCTCTTCACAGCCGTCAGTGGAAATCAGCACCACGTAGCCGTTGGAATCCAGAAATTCCATGGCGGTTCCGGTCTTATTTCCAACCTGATCCGCAATCTGCACGCCATCCGTATAGAGCTTCACATAGCCGCAGGCTTCATTTGCCAGATCCCGCACCTCCGTCATGGCTGTATCCAGAATGGACTCTGCGTACTGGGTCTTCTGCAGCCGCAGATACACCCGGTAAGCGCCGCTCAGCACCCGTGCCGCCATGCCGATCAGAATGCTCATCAGAAGCAGGGATACCAGTGTCTCCACCAGCGTCGTTCCCGCGCGTTCCCGCAGGATTCTATGCTTCTTTTTTCTCATGGCGTGTCACCTCCGTCCTCATCGGAGCCGGGAGTGTCTGATTTCTCCGGTGGGTGGTACAGAAGAAAGGAAACATCCTTTGCCTTTTTTTGATACAGCTCCACTTCCACGGTAAAGCCTGTAGCAGAACCCATCTGGGTAAAATCCGCATTGACAGCGCGAAAC
>USDU01000178.1 GCA_900553635.1 uncultured Lachnospiraceae bacterium
TGTCATCCGGCTGCATCTTCATTTCCCGCCTGCTTCCCTCCAGCAGCTCCTGCACTGTCACACCCAGCACATCTGCCAGCGTAAGCAGCAGTGAGATATCCGGCATTCCATGACCATTTTCCCAGCGGGAGACACTGCGGGAATTGACGCCCAATCTGTCGCCAAGCTGCTCCTGGGTCATGCCCTTTTCCTTTCTCAATTCCGCGATGAATTTTCCGGTCTTGATCTGCTCCATGGTGAAGTCCTCCTGCTGTGTTTTCTGATTTTATCTTAGCATAAATGCGTGCATAGGGACATGACATAGAATGAGAGTGGCGGAAAATCCTGCATTTATAGGACTTTCCGCCATTTATTTTCATAATATTTATTTTACATTCTCTCCGGTGCTTCGAAGCCCAGCACATCGATGCAGGTCTCCAGCACCCGCTTGGTCAACTGCAGTACAGCCACCAGCCCTGCACGCTTCTCTTCATCCTCTTCGCCAAGAATCTTCGTCTCATGATAGAACTTGTTGAAGGCGTTCGCCAGCTCATAGATATAAGCGCAGACCTTATGGGGCGCCAGCTCGTCAAAGGCATTCTCCAGCACGCCGTTGAAGCGGGCCAGTACCAGCTCCAGCGCCTTCTGGCTGTCATTCTCTGCTGCCGGAATCCGTCCCTTTGTCAGATCGCCGCCCTGAGCCTGATACTTGTTCAGAATGGACTTAATCCGCACAATGGTGTACAGGATATAGGGTCCGGTATTGCCCTCAAAGGAGGTAAAGCGGTCGATATCGAACACGTAATCCTTGGAGGCCTGGTTAGACAGGTCGCCATACTTGATGGCGGACAGACCAATCTTCTTCGCCGTATCCCGCGCCTCATCCTCGGAAATCTCAGAATTCTCCGCGATCTTCTGATACATCTTTTCGTTGATATCGGCAATCAGGTACTCCAGACGCATAACGCCGCCCTCGCGGGTCTTGAAGGGCTTACCGTCCTTGCCGTTCATGGTGCCAAAGCCTAAGAATTCCAGATCCGTCTCTGGCTTCACCAGGCCGGTCTTCTTGGCACAGCGGAATACCTGGATAAAATGCATCTCCTGACGTTTGTCCACCACATAGATAACCTCGTCCGGGTCAAAGAGCTTCCGGCGCTCTACCAGGGTTGCCAGGTCGGTGGTGGTATACAGGGACGCTCCGTCGGACTTCAGAATCATGCAGGGCGGAACCTCCTTGGTATCGGTGTCTTCCTTGACGTCTACCACCAGCGCGCCCTCGCTCTCGTAAGCGAAGCCCTCTTTCTTCAGCTTCTCCACCATATCCGGGATGTAGGGCTGGGCATCGGACTCGCCCTTCCACAGGTCAAATTCTACATTCAGGTTCGCGTAATTGCGCTTCAGGTCGGTCACGGACACATTTAAGATGTGCTGCAGGATAGCCTGATAGCCTCTGTGGCCATGCTGCACCAGATAGGTGGCGTGCATCGCCTGCTCCTTGTAGGCCTCGTCCTCCTTGGACCGGGCACTGGCTGCCGGATAGATCTCCTCCAGCTCGGAAATGGTAAAGGGTGCCTCGGTCGGGTACTCACCTGTGTAATTTTCATCAAAATATACCAGATCCGGCTTGCGCTCCTTCAGCTCTGTGATAATCAGTCCCATCTGCAGACCCCAGTCACCCAGATGGATATCTCCGGTCACGTTGTGGCCCACGAAGCGTCCCAGACGCTTCACGCTCTCACCGATGATGGCAGAGCGGAGATGTCCCACATGCAGCGGCTTCGCCACGTTGGGTCCACCGTAGTCAATGATAATGGTCTTCGGATTCTCTGTTCTGTCACAGCCCAGGCGCTCATCATCTGCCATAGCCTGCAGATACTCCTGCACATACGCAGGCGCCAGCTTCAGATTCAGGAAGCCCGGATTGACCGCATTGACCTCGGAAAACAGCTCCTGCTCCTTCAAGTTCTCTGCCACCTTATTGGCAATCTGAATGGGTGCGCAGTGATACTTTTTTGCGCCTGCCATAGCTCCATTGCACTGATACTCGCACAGATCCGGGCGATTGGAAATGGTGACCTTTCCGTACTCAGCCTCATAGCCGCAGTTTACAAAGGCTTCGGATACCGCAGCGGTAATCCGATCCAGTAACTTCTCCATACACATATTCTCCTCTTGTAAAAATCTTTTCTTTATAATGCTTTCGGCTGCGCTTCTTTACTTTCTTTCGCAGAACCACTATAATAATATCTATTATATGTAAAATGCAAGAAAAGATCAAATCTTTTCTGTAAGGAGGAACCTATGAAACTGATTTCCTGGAATGTAAACGGTCTGCGGGCCTGTGTCGGGAAAAATTTTATGGAAGATTTCAAAAAGCTGGACGCTGATATTTTCTGTCTGCAGGAAACCAAGCTTCAGGAGGGACAGATTGCGCTCGTTCTGCCCGGCTATCATCAGTACTGGAATTACGCGGAGAAAAAGGGCTATAGCGGAACGGCTGTATTTACCAGAAAAGAGCCCTTAAGCGTCGCCTACGGAATCGGCGTTGAAGAACATGACCACGAAGGACGGGTCATTACCCTGGAATTTGAGGACTATTATCTGGTGACTGTCTATACCCCCAACTCCCAGGACGGCCTGAAGCGCCTGGATTACCGGATGCAGTGGGAAGATGATTTTCTCGCCTATATCAAGAGCCTGGATGAAAAAAAGCCTGTTATCTACTGCGGCGATCTAAATGTGGCCCATCAGGAAATCGACCTGAAAAACCCGAAAACCAACCGGAAAAATGCCGGATTTACAGACGAGGAACGCTCCAAAATGACAACGGTTCTCACTTCCGGCTTCGTGGATACCTTCCGGTACTTCTATCCGGACGCCGAGGGCGTCTATTCCTGGTGGTCCTACCGCTTCCGCGCCCGCGAGAAGAACGCCGGGTGGCGCATTGATTATTTTATCGTATCCGAACGGCTGAAGGAGCGACTGGAAAACGCCTCCATTCACACGGAAATTTTCGGTTCGGATCACTGCCCGGTGGAGCTGGATCTGAAGTAATTGCCTGACCTACAAGAGCTGCCACTGGCAGCTCCTTACGGATACTTCCTAGCAAAAAAGTCCTGAGCCATTGCGGTTCAGGGCTTTTCTTAAATTGAATAATTCTATTAAAATCAACAGACATTTTATTCTATATATTGTATATCCATTACTATTCCACTACAATTTCCAGATCGTCATAGATTTCAGCCCGTAATTTTTCACCAAACTTATGGAAAACAGGCACCCAATCCTCTTCTGACCGATAAATCACCGTTACTTCCCTTGCAGGATCGACAATCCAGTATTCTCGCACACCAGCATCACAGTACAGAGCCTGCTTTTTACTATAGTCCATCTTCTTACTGGATGGCGAAACAATCTCAATCACCCAGTCAGGTGCTCCATGACAGCCTTTATCATCCAACTTTGAGGAATCGCAGACTACCGAAATATCAGGTTCTACATAACTGTCCTTGTCTTTTTCATCTTTAAGGAATACCGCAAAAGGCGCAGGAATTACTTTGCTTTTTCCACCTTTGCTTTTAATGTAACTTCCAATTTCAATATTTATACTGTTCATCAAAAGCTGATGTGTAGTACTGGGTGGTGCCATCATATACATTTTTCCATCTATCAGCTCCGCACGCTCGCCCTCCGGCAGTGCATAAATATCAGCTATGGTATAGTTTTCTTCTTTCAGTAAAGATACCTCCTTCGCTCTTTTTTTGATTATACTGGATTATTCCCATAAAGTAAAGGCTCTGGCGGCCTGCTGCCTTATCGATTATAACTATAATAAGAAATCCCTGAAAATCAACGTTTTCAGGGATTTCATCTGAAAGCTGGAAATGAGACTCGAACTCACGACCCCTTCATTACGAGTGAAGTGCTCTACCGACTGAGCTATTCCAGCTTGCTGTGTCAGCAACTGATATTATACTTGAAAATGAAATATTTGTAAAGGGGTAATTTTAAAACATCAACACTTTCCGCAGGCTTCACAGGCCGACGGCGCGGCAGCGCAGCCGCCGAGGGCCGTCTCACGCAGCTCTGCCGGGATGCGTCTGCCTACGTTATACATGACTGCAATCATTTCGTCCAGCGGAATCAGCTGCGGAACGCCGGCCAGCGCCATCTCGGCTGAGGTCAGGGCAACAGCGACTCCTGCCGCATTCCGATTCTGGCATGGGTATTCCACCAGACCGCCCACCGGATCGCAGACCAGACCCAGCAAGTTCATGAGTACTGTGGAAGCCGCGTCCAGACAGGCCTTTGGGGAGCCGCCCAGCAGCTCCACGGCAGCCGACGCCGCCATTGCAGAGGCTACGCCCACCTCGGCCTGACAGCCGCCCACAGCGCCTGCCACGGTGGCGTTCCGCATGGCCAGATAGCCCACGGCCCCGGCGTTGTAGAGAGCCTGTATCATCTCTGCTTCTGTAAAATGAAACTGCTCCTCCAGCGCCAGCAGGACGCCCGGCACAATACCGGAAGACCCCGCCGTGGGGGCCGCCACGATAAGTCCCATAGACGCATTGGTCTCCAACACCGCCATGGCATAGGCCACGGCCCGTCCAAGCACCGGTCCGCAGAGGCTTTTGCCCTGCCCATCTCCCTGCTGCCAGTCGGAAAGCATCTTCGCCTCGCCGCCCAGCAGACCGCCCATGGAGCGTCCGGGCTTTTTTATGGGGCCGCGGACTGATTCCCGCATGATTTCGTAGGCCTTCTTCATCCGGGCGTCACAGATCTCGCCGGTGATTTCACCTTTTTCTATCTCACGACTGCGCATTACGTCCGAGATGCAAAGCTTCCTTTCTTCACATAATGCCAGCAATTCCTTCGCGTTCTTAAAATCCATGTTTCTAACTCCTCATAGTATCACGATTCACACCATTTTTCAGATTGGCTTCCGCAAATCGGGCTCTGACGCTGCCACATAAGCCAGCATTTTGCTAGGGCTGCACAATCATCACTTCATGCACGTTCTCATTTTCCCGCAGCTCACACGCCACGTCGTCGAGCTGGGAGTAGTAGCGGTACCAGGCCATCGTCTCCTTGCGCAGCTCGCTCATCGGGGTGCTGAATTCCTCCAGCTCGCCCGCGAGCACGCGTTCTTCCAGCGCCGTCGCGCGGTCTTCGATCTCCTCGAGGCGGTGCAGATCCCTGGCGATCAGCAGCTCGAAGAAGTCGTAGAGAAATCGTCCGACGCTGTT
>USDU01000179.1 GCA_900553635.1 uncultured Lachnospiraceae bacterium
CGCCAAGCGGTAAGGCACAGGACTTTGACTCCTGCATTCGCTGGTTCGAATCCAGTTAGCCCAGTTGGGCGGATGAAAACCTTCCGCAGTTATTATGAATAAGGAGCATTAGCTCAGTCGGTAGAGCACTTGACTTTTAATCAAGTTGTCCCGGGTTCGAATCCCGGATGCTTCATGAAAGGATCGAAGATTTTGTGAATACAGGGTTTTCGGTCTTTTTAATTATTAGATGAAATCAGGTATACTGATACAATTGTCCACATTTCCCTGTTCCGCGAGGTGTTTTGGCATGGATATGCCAAAATCCCGAGTTGAGTGGGCGCGAAATGACACGGAGTGTCATTTCTGTGCATCATCGGCGGATGTCGGGAACGAAGTGGACGACATTCGCGGATATGGCGGAATTGGCAGACGCGCCAGATTTAGGTTCTGGTGGTAACCCCGTGCAGGTTCAAGTCCTGTTATCCGCAGCCTGGAATCGTGCAGTTTTACGGAAGCTGCACGATTTTTTTGAATTATACGGGCGCGGGCATTTATAAACTTTTTTTAATCCTTTGCTCACACTTTGAACACAATTGCCTGTTACACTACAGGATAATGATATAAGTGAGTGGAGGAAGGAGTGCATCTTTATGTACGATGAGGAAAATAAAAACCTGTCTGAAAATCCGGATATGGAAAATGAAACAGGAGCAGATGTAAGAGATACAGAGAACGCCGGAGCGGAAGGAAAAGACAGTACGGCAGCGCAGCCTGAAAGCGGAACCACAGGCAGCCAGTATCGTTACAGCGGTCCGTTCTATCAGGATACAGATTATCAGCGCACGGAGAGCCGGAATACGGAGAGCAGTTTCCAGGGCAGCGTGTCGAAGAAGCAGAAGAAAAAGAAGAATTTTGGCCGCATCATTGCGAAGACCGTGTGCATTGCGCTGGTATTTGGCGTGGTGGCCGGAGCGGCATTCCAGGGCACGAATTTTGTGGGACAGAAGCTGTTCGGTGATAAGGTGACGGCTCCTGTAAGCCAGGATGCGTCAGCGGATACGGCGGCACCGGAGGTGGGAACCGTACAGCCCCAGACCGGAAACAGCGGTTCGGAAGACAGCGCTGCGTCCGTATCAGCGATTGTGAAGCAGTGTATGCCGTCCCTGGTGGCTATAACCAATGTCAGCGTAAAAGAGGTACAGAATTACTGGGGCTTCGGCTGGTACAGTCAGCCACAGCAGCAGGAGTCCACATCCACAGGAACCGGCATTATCATCGGTCAGAATGACAGCGAACTTCTGATTGTCACCAACAACCATGTCATCACAGGGGCAACCAACCTGTCTGTGGTATTCAGCGTGGACGAGGGCAAGGATGGAACTACTCCGGTGGAGGCTCAGATTAAGGGAAGCGACGCCACAAAGGATGTGGGCGTCATTGCCGTGAAGCTTTCAGATATTCCGGCGGAGACCATGTCTGCGATTAAGACAGCCACGATTGGCGATTCCTCACAGATGCAGGTGGGCGATCAGGTGATTGCCATCGGCAATGCGCTGGGATATGGACAGTCGGTGACCAAGGGAATTGTCAGCGCGCTGGACAGAGAGGTAACCCTGCAAAATGACGATGGCAGTACCATCAGCAATAAGCTGATTCAGACGGACGCGGCCATCAACCCGGGCAACAGCGGCGGCGCACTGCTGAATATGAAGGGTGAGGTCATCGGTATCAACGAGGCCAAGCTTTCATCCAACTATGTAGAGGGTATGGGCTACGCAATCCCCATTTCCGATGTGGAGGGCATCATCGGAGATCTGCAGACCCGTTCTGAAGTAGACAGTGAGAAAATGGGGTATCTGGGCGTTACCTGTCAGGATGTGACCAGCGACATTGCCCAGCAGTATGATATGCCTGAGGGCGTCTATCTGAAGTCTGTGGTAGCAGGCTGCGCGGCGGATAAGGCAGGACTGAAAAAGGGAGATATCCTGACCCGCTTCGACGGAATGGGCGTGACAACCTATGATACGCTGCGGGATCGCCTGCAATACTATGAAGCCGGTGAGACGGTGGAAGTGACAGTACAGTCCCCGGAAAATGGAAGCTATGTGGAGAAAACAGTATCACTGACTCTGAGCACCAAGGCAGAGGTAGAAGCGGCCAATAAGTAGACAGATGAATCGAAGAGATCGGTTATGCGTAAAACGTGCAGCCGGTCTCTTTTACATATTTAAACTGGGATAATTTTACAAAAACGGATAAAATCATCAGATATGTATATTTGATAAAATAATCGAAAGGATTTATAAAGAATATGAAATTTTAATTCTTCGCTCACAATGGGGTAAATTATGATATACTGTGTGAAAAGGAGAACAGGAATATATGCAGGATAAAGATTACTTAGAGAACGATAAGGAAAAAGACACTCCGGAAGGGGTAATCCATACAGAAAGTACAGAGCAGGAGGAACATGACTACGAGCGGTTCTGCTTCCTCTGCCGCCGTCCGGAGAGCCAGACCGGGAAGCTGATCACCCTGACAGATGGCATCAGTGTCTGCCCGGACTGTATGCAGAAGACGATGGATACGATTCAGAATGGAAATATTGACTTCTCCAGGCTTCAGGGCGTCAACTTTATGAATTTATCAGATTTACAGAACATGATGTCCAATCAGCAGCAGGTGAAGAAGAAAAAGCCAAAGAAGGAAGGACCGAAGCCTGCGTTTGATATCCGGAGCATCCCGGCACCCCATAAGCTGAAGGCCAGCCTGGACGAATTCGTTATCGGACAGGATCATGCCAAAAAGGTTATTTCTGTGGCTGTATACAATCACTACAAGCGTGTGGCCACCGGAACCCAGGACGATATCGAGATTGAGAAGTCCAACATTCTGCTGATAGGCCCCACCGGAAGCGGCAAGACTTATCTGGTGAAGACGCTGGCGAAGCTTCTGGATGTGCCCCTGGCTATTGCGGACGCCACGTCCCTGACCGAGGCAGGCTACATCGGCGACGACATCGAGAGCGTTATTTCCAAGCTGCTGGCAGCGGCGGACAATGATGTGGAGAAGGCCGAGCGGGGAATCGTCTTTATCGATGAGATTGACAAGATTGCGAAGAAGAAGGATACCCATCATCGGGACGTCAGCGGAGAGTCGGTGCAGCAGGGACTTTTAAAGCTTCTGGAGGGCGCGGAGGTTGAGGTACCTGTGGGCGCAAGCAGCAAGAACGCCATGGTACCGCTGACCACGGTGAATACCCGCAATATCCTCTTTATCTGCGGCGGCGCGTTCCCGGATCTGGAGAATGTCATTAAGGAGCGTCTGAACCAGAAGTCCTCCATGGGCTTCCAGGCGGATTTAAAGGATAAATACGACAAAGAGCCGAATCTGCTTTCAAAGGTGACCGTGGAGGATCTGCGGGCCTTCGGTATGATTCCTGAGTTTCTGGGACGTCTGCCGATAATCTGTACCCTGGGCAGGCTTGACAAGGATATGCTGGTTCGGATCCTGAAGGAGCCGAAGAATGCCATTCTCAAGCAGTACCAGAAGCTGCTGGCTCTGGATGAGGTGGATCTGCAGTTCAACGACGGCGCACTGGAGGCCATCGCGGAAGAGGCGCTGAAGCGGGATACGGGAGCCAGAGCGCTCCGTGCTATCATAGAGGAATTTATGCTGGATATTATGTATGAGGTGCCGAAGGATGACAATATCGGCCGCGTCACGATTACCAGAGAATATATTGAGCATCGGGGCGGTCCGGTTATCGCCATGCGGGGCGTGCTGGAGCTGGAGCAGCAGGATTAAGTCATGAAGACGAAGAATGATTGTCTGAATGTATGGAAGGGAATTGCCGCCTTTGCAGTGGTGCTGATTCACTGCACCCTGCCCGGTGTTCCCGGGGAAATCATAAAAGGAATAGCCCGGTTCGCGGTGCCGCTGTTTTTCCTGATCAGCGGATATTTCGCCTATGGACGGGAGGACGCTGTCTTGAGACGGCGGGAAATCCATATTCTCCGGCTGTATGTGGGAGCGGTGGCGGTTTATTACCTGTGGGCCGCGATCCGGTATTTTCTGTCCCAGCGGACCTTCGCGCAGATGGGAGCAGAGCTTTTTCCGGACGGAGGCAGGACGGTGTCCGATCTGCTGTTCTTTAACCGGACAGCCATGGCGCCCCATCTGTGGTTTATGGGCGCGCTGGTGTATTGCTACCTGTTTTACCGGTTGCTGGCGCGTAAACGCCTGGAGGAAAGGGCATATCTTCTGATTCCGGTACTGCTGGCAGCCAATCTGTTGCTGGGAGAGGGAAGAGGACTGATCGGTATCGCGGTGCCGGTCCGCTGGATCCGAAGCTTCTGGCTGACGGGCTTTCCGTTTTTCCTGTGGGGCAGCTGGTTTGCCTGCCGGGAGAAGCAGGGAAGGCTGACGCTGCGTACGGGCTTCTGCCTGGCAACGCTGACGGCAGGCGTCGTGTTATCGGTGGTGGAATGTCTGTGGAGCGGATATGACGAGCTGTATGTGGGCAGTATCCTGACGGCGGGCGGGATGTTCAGTCTGGCGCTGGCCTTTGCGGATCTGGGAAAGGGATCTTTACTGGCCCGGATAGGAGAAAGGGATTCCGCCAATATTTATCTGTGGCATATGCTGCTGCGGAATTTCGCGGCGCTGGCCTTCCTGATGGCGGGCGTTTATGAAACCATGGCCTGTCAGCTGCTGATGCCGTTTCTGGTGGGAGCGGCTTCCACAGCTCTGGCAGAGCTTATGTATAGAAGAAAAAAGAAAGGGGTATAGAGTATGGACAAGAATATCTGGGATAACATCGGAAGAGCAGTGACAGGAGCGGCAGATACGGTGGGACGCAAGGCTACGGAGGTGGCAGGCGTGGCAAAGCTGAAGAATCAGATTTTCAGTCTGGAGCGGGACATGAAGCGGGATTACGAGGCCATCGGAAAAATCGTATACGAGCGCTTCGCGGCTGCGGGCAGTATCGACGATGTGCCGCTTCAGCAGCTTTGCGAGGAAATCGCCCGCAAGGAAATCCTGATTGACGAGTATCAGGGCGAAATCGACGAAAAGAAGAAAGAACTTTAATGGAGTAAGAGAATGAGCGAATTACTGGATCTGAGAAATGCGGATGGAAGCCGGACGGGGGAAGTAAAGGAGCGTGCGCTGGTACACAGGGACGGAGATCTTCACGGCACGGCCCATGTGTGGCTGGTGCGTTACCGGCCGGATAAGGGC
>USDU01000180.1 GCA_900553635.1 uncultured Lachnospiraceae bacterium
ATTTACCTTGACAATGGCGCCACCACCTTTCCAAAGCCGGAATGTGTCTGGGACGCCGTAGACCATTTTAACCGGACAGCAGCTGTCAACGCGGGCCGGGGCGCGTATCAGGCTGCCCGGGACGCCACCGCCATGATTCGGGAGGTCCGTGAGCAGCTGATCAGTCTCTGCGACGCCAGGGAGCAGGCCCAGGTTATCCTGACCCCTTCTGTCACCATTGCCCTGAACCAGATTATCCAGGGACAGAAATGGACGCCAGAATCGGTGGCCTACGTATCCCCTTACGAACACAACGCGGTACTTCGCCCCTTAAAGCTTCTGGAAAAGCGCGTCGGTATCCGGGTTCTGGAGCTGCCCCTCGCCGCAGATCTTTCCATCGACCTGGAGGCCACGAAAGAAATGTTCCGGCAGACCCCACCGGATTTTGTCAGCGTCTCCGCCGTCAGCAATGTGACCGGTTACATCCTGCCGGCCCGGGAAATCTTTCTGATGGCTAAAGAATATGGCGCTTTCACTCTGCTAGACGCGGCTCAGGCCATGGGACTTCTAAAGCTGTGCTTCTCTTTCCTCCGGGCGGACGCCATCACCTTTGCCGGACATAAGACGCTTTACGCGCCCTTTGGCATCGGTGGCTTTCTGTTAAAGAACGGGCTCGATCTGGAAGAGCTTCTGGCCGGCGGCAACGGCATGAAATCCTTAAGCGAGGACATGCCCCGCTATATGCCCGAGAAAATGGAGTGCGGCAGCATGGACACTCCCGCCATCGCAGGCCTTCACGCCTCTTTAAAATGGCTGAAAACAGTCCGCCCGAAGAAAACCGAGGACGAACTTATGGAATATCTTATTCCTAAGCTTCGGGAGATTCCCGGCCTGCACCTCTACTGTGCGCCGGATCCCAGTCTTCAGGCAGGTGTCATTTCCCTGAACCTGGACGGCTTCCGGGCCAATGAAGTAGGCGCAATTCTCGACAAAGAATGGGATATCGCAGTCCGGGCCGGCCACCACTGCGCTGCGCGAATTCATAAGCACCTGAAGGATCAGGAATTCGACGGCACCGTCCGGGTAAGCATAAGCGCATTCACCACGAAGGATGAGTTGGACACGCTGGTGAAGGGCTTAGAGAGTATTGACCGGGACATGTTAAAGGGAATTTCTTCCAGCGTTCTTCGGGGCAATTGCTGATTTATTAGATACCTATATGCACAAAAAGCGTGCGCAGATCAAAGAAACCCCCTACGGGGATACCTATATGCGCAAAAAGCGTGCGCAGATCAAAGAAAAGAAAGGAACATACACTATGAATTATGACATGTTATTTGAAAAAGGACGTATCGGAACCCTGGTTCTGAAAAACCGCGGCATCATGATGCCCATGGCCACGGATCTGGCCGACAAGAACGGCATCGTTACCCCCAGACAGATCCGCTACTATCAGGAGCGGGCCAAAGGCGGTATCGGCATGATTATCAATGAATATACCGGTGTGGACGACGTGGACAGCATTCCGTCCATCCACAACCTGCGTATCGCCCGGGATTACCATATCTCTGAAATGGAAAAGCTGACCGACGCGGTTCATCTCTATGGCTGTAAGATTGCGGCGCAGATTCACCACGGCGGCGCTACCTCCAACCCGAACTTCACCGGACGCCAGAATCTGGCTCCCAGCGCCGTTCCCATTGCGGACGGACGCCCGGTTCCGAAGGAAATGACCCTGGAAGATATCAAGCGCATCGAGCAGAAATTCATCGACGCTGCAGTTCGCTGCCAAAAGGCCGGTTACGACGGCGTGGAGCTTCACGGAGCCCATGGCTACCTGATTGCCCAGTTCTTCAGCAAATATTATAATCGCAGAACCGACGAGTACGGCGGAAGCGTGGAAAACCGCTGCCGCTTCATCGCGGAAATCATCGCGGGCATCCGCGCCAAGCTTGGCCCCCGTTTCCCGATCATTGTCCGCATGTGCGGCGACGAGATGACCCCGGTAGATGGCTTCCTGACTCTGGAAGATGGTCTTGAGATTGCCAAATATCTGGAAAGCTGCGGTATCGACGCCATCAATATCAGTAACGGAAGCGCCCGCAACGGCGACGCCAACTGCGAGCCCTTCTCCTATCAGTCCGGCTGGAAAAAGCACGTGGCGAAGGCTTATAAGGAAGCCCTTCACATTCCGGTTATCGCTACGAACACCATCAAGGATCCGGATTTCGCAGAATCTCTTCTGGAGGAAGGCGTCTGTGATTTCGTGGGCCTGGGCCGTTCCCAGCTGGCAGATCCGGATTTCATGAACAAGGCCAAGACTGATCATGCAGATGAGATTCGTAAATGCATCGGCTGCCTCTACTGCCGTGAACGTGTACTGGGTCAGGGACTTCCCATTCGCTGCGCCATCAACGCGCGTACCGCCAGAGAGGATGTCTTCTCCCATATCCGCAGGGACGGCGCAGGCAAGACGGCTGTCGTCGTAGGCGGCGGTCCCGCCGGTATGGAGGCTGCACGGGTGCTGGCACTGCGTCAGTTCCATGTGGTTCTCTTTGAGAAGGAGGCGAAACTGGGCGGTACTCTGAACGTGGCCGACAAGCCTGCTTTTAAAGATAAGCTGACCCGCCTTTCCGAAACCATGGAGACCCAGATCCGCCACCTGGGCGTAGAAGTCCGTCTCGGCACCGCCGCTACTCCGGAGCTGGTAAGCGCCCTGAACCCGGTGGGCATCGTAGTTGCCTGCGGCGCGGAGCCTGTGATTCCGCCCCTGCCGGGCATGCAGCAGAATCATGTCTGCACCGCGGAAGATGTCCTGACCGGCAAAGCGAATCCGACCGGACAGGTGGCTGTCATCGGTTCCGGTCTGACCGGACTTGAGACCTCTGAGATGCTTTTGAGCCGTGGTCTCTCCGTCTCCATCATCGAGATGGCTCCGGAGATGGGTCCGGGTATCTTTGGCGCCATCCGAAACGATGAGCTCAGCCGCATTCTGCCTCACAATCCGGGCGTCTACACCGGCCACAAGCTCCTCTCCATCGAGGAAAAGACCGTAACTCTGGAAAAGACTGACGACCATAGCACTGTGGTTCTGCCCGCCGACTCCGTGGTCCTGGCCCTGGGTGTGCGCCCGCGCTCCGCTCTGGCCGAAAGCTTCGAGTCCTGCTGCCCGCAGGTACATATTGTTGGCGACGCCCGCAAGGGCGGCCGAATCGCTACGGCGGTACGGGAAGGCTTTGAAGCTGCCTATATCTTTGAAGCGTAAATAAAAAATCAGCGCCTGTTGGTCATTTATAATCTACAAAGAGCCTGTCGAAGCAATATTTCCCTTCGACAGGCTTTTCTCTCAAATATGCTCTTTTAGAATGTCAGATTTTTCCAATCACGTATGGCAGGACAAAATTTCCAAGCCCCCACAGCGCCAGCAGATGCACCGGATAAAACCAGTAGAAGAAATATTTGGGCTGATGGCCGCGTTTTCCATTGTAGAGAAGCAGGGCCAGGAAGCCGGGCAGGGCGTAGAGTTCTATCCGACCGCCCACCGCCAGCAGAACATAGGAGACGGCCAGCGCCGCTATTCTGTTTTCCCTCAAAAGGTACATTACCGTAATGACCAACACGCCGGTGGCGCCATAGTCAGTATTGCAAACTTCTGCCAGAATTGCCGCTGCGCCCAAGGCCGCCACGCCGCGCCATTCCCGGCCTGCGCTTTTCCGGAAGATCTGGATGGCCAAAAGGCCCAGCGCCAGGGTACAGAAAACATTCTGATGTGCCCACCATGGGAAATGATTTCGAAGCGCCAGATCAAAGGGGAGCTCCGACACCAGCGCAAAAACCAGCAACCGACGGGCATATTTTCCAATATCATGGGTATGAACCGCACCCTCCACCAGCAGGAAGCAGAAAATCGGGAAGGCTGAACGGCCAATATAGCGTAGGATACGATCGATGCTCCACCAGAATTCCATATGTTCGATCATCCCGGCCAGCGGTGAATTTCCATAGCCATTCAGGACAAAAATCTCCAGGAGGCTCGCGCCCACATGGTCTGCGAGCATCAGCAAAATGGCAAGCCATTTCAGAGTACTCCCTGAAAACGGCCTGCCAGTCTCTCTCTTATTCATGCTTTTCGGCAACCTCACCCTGCTTCTTATAGATGGAGTTTGCCGGTACGACGCCGCGCACGGAAGACAGCGGATAAATGTTGGTATGCGGACCGATGACAGTTCCCGGATTCAGGACAGAGCCACAGCCCACCTCTACCTCATCGCCAAGCATGGCGCCGAATTTCTTGATACCGGTTTCGATATCTCCCTCCGGAGTGTGAACCTTTACCAGCTTCTTATCAGATTTTACGTTCGAAGTGATGGAGCCTGCGCCCATATGGGACTTATAGCCCAGGATCGAATCACCCACATAATTGTAATGAGGTACCTGCACCTTATTAAACAGAATCACATTCTTAAGCTCTGTGGAATTGCCGACAACTGCTCCCTCTCCCACCAGGGCGTTTCCGCGAATAAACGCGCAGTGGCGCACTTCCGTATCCTTGCCAATGATGCAGGGACCGGTAATGGACGCGGTGGGCGCCACCTTTGCAGAGCGGGCAATCCAGATGTTCTCTCCGCGTTTCTCATACTCCTCCTCGCTGAGTGTCGCGCCCAGCTCCAGAATAAAATCGTGAATCTTCGGCAGGGCCTCCCAGGGGTAGGTGACGCTCTCAAGAAGGGGCGCAGCCAGGGTCTCACTTAAGGTATACAGCTCTTTTACTTCCAATGCTTTCATTTCTTCTTCGTCTCCTTTTTCTCGCTTTTCTGGGTTTTATAAAAACGGGCGGACGCGTCAAAGCAGGGACGTAGAGCCCTGCGGTAATCGGCGGCAAGCACCGCCTGCGTCTTATCCGTAATGTACTTTTCCAGCTTCTGCATGTAATAGTCTTCGGTAATAGTTCCTTCGGCCATCTGGGTCAGTCCCTTCTCCCAGCTGGCCGTCAGCTCCGGGTTCAAAAGTCCGTAGATGGAAGCCCGCACTACGTCGAAAATCATTTCCCCCAGAAGGGTCGGCGTGATAATCTGGGTCTTTTTATTCAGGGCAATGTACTTATTATTGACTAACTTTTTCAGGATCTCGGCCCGGGTGGCGCTGGTGCCGATGCCGCTGCCCTTGATTTGTGCCCGCAGCTCCTCGTCCTCAATAAGCTGACCGGCGTTTTCCATGGCCAGAATCAT
>USDU01000181.1 GCA_900553635.1 uncultured Lachnospiraceae bacterium
ACCGATGGCTTTAGCTGTGCGCTCGTTGTCACCGGTTAACATAACTACACGGATGCCCATGCCCTGCAGCTCGCGTACGGCCTGGGAGCTGTCTTCTTTGATGACGTCTGCTACCGCAATGATTCCGATAAGTTTGCCGTCTTTTGCGAAGAACAGCGGAGTTTTGCCGTCCTCAGCCAGTCTTTCCGACTGCTTGCGGACTGCGTCGGAAACTTCCGCAGTCTCTGTAATGTATTTCAGGTTGCCGCCGGCCAGGACTGTGCCGTCCAGCTTTCCGGTCAGACCGCCGCCCGGTACAGCCTGGAAATCTGCCACTTCCAGGGTATCGTCCACGCCGCATTCTTTGCCTGTCTCCAAAATGGCGCGGGCCAGAGGATGCTCGCTCTTTTTCTCCAGGGTGTAGGCCAGCTTCAGAAGCTCCGCCTCATCGACGCCCTCTGCCGGGAGAATGTCCGTAGTCTTAGGTTCGCCGCTTGTGATGGTTCCGGTCTTATCCAGGGCTACGATCTGAGTCTTGCCGGTGGCCTCCAGGGATGCTGCAGTCTTGAACATGATGCCGTTTTTCGCGCCCATTCCATTTCCTACCATGATGGCTACGGGCGTCGCCAGTCCCAGGGCACAGGGACAGCTGATAACCAGTACGGAGATACCTCGTGCCAGCGCGAAGCCTACGCTCTGTCCTGCCAGCAGCCAGATAATAATGGTCACGGCTGCGATGCTGATAACTGCCGGTACGAAGACGCCGGATACCCGATCCGCGATCTTCGCGATGGGCGCTTTCGTGGCCGCCGCGTCGCTGACCATCTGGATGATCTGGGATAGGGTGGTGTCTTCGCCCACACGGGTGGCCTCGCAGCGGATGAAGCCAGACTGATTCAGGGTCGCCGCGGATACGGCGTCGCCCACATTTTTATCCACCGGAATGCTCTCGCCGGTCAGGGCGGATTCATTTACTGCACTGTTTCCTTCCAGGACGATACCGTCCACGGGTATATTTTCACCCGGGCGTACCACAAATACGTCGCCTTTTCGAACCTGTCCGATGGGGACCTCGACCTCTGCGCCGTCCCGCACCAGCACCGCGGTCTTTGGAGCCAGCTTCATCAGGCCCTTCAGCGCGTCGGTGGTCTTTCCTTTAGAATGGGCCTCCAGCATCTTGCCCACGGTAATCAGAGTCAGTATCATGGCTGCGGACTCAAAATAAAACTCATGCATATAGGCCATAACGCCGTCCATGTCCATATTGACCTGGGCTACGGTCATGGCGAACAGGGCGTAGGTGCTGTACCCGAAGGACGCGCCGGATCCCAGGGCCACCAGAGTATCCATGTTCGGTGCGCCGTGAAGCAGGCCCTTGAAGCCGTTGATGAAGAACTTCTGGTTGATGACCATGACGATGACCGTCAGCAGAAGCTGGGCCAGGCCCATGGCTACGTGATTGTCCACCATGAAGCCTGGTACCGGCCAGCCCCACATCATATGCCCCATGGACAGGTACATAAGCGGCGTCAGGAATACCAGCGACGCAATCAGTCTTCTTCGAATCTTCGGGGTCTCGGTGTCCTTCAGGAAATCGTCGTCAGCCGCCGCGGACGCTTTCGCGCCGCTGTTCTCCGCGCCTTTCTCGGAAGCGCCGTATCCCGCTGTCTCCACCGCCGCGATGATGGCGGACGGCTCCGCGGTTCCCTCTACTCCCATGGAATTGGTTAAAAGGCTGACCGAGCAGGCTGTGACGCCCGGTACTTTATTGACCGCTTTTTCCACGCGGGCGCTACAGGCTGCACAGCTCATGCCCGTTACGTTATATTGCTTCATAATCTATGCCTCCTCATTTCCACCTCGCTGTTTCCTGCCTTTTTCCGGAAAATCAGCGGGCGGACTTTTTATCGTATGCTGTCTGTCACCGCATCAGCTTCTGCAATACGGTTACCAGCTCATCTATGGTTTCGTCCTTGCCTTCCCGGATATCCTCCGCCACGCAGGTGCGGATATGGTTGGCAAGCAGGACTTTGTTAAAGCTGTTCAGCGCCGCGTTGACGGCGGATACCTGCACCAGGATGTCGGTACAGTAGCAGTCGGTCTCCACCATTTTGCGGATACCGCGGACCTGGCCCTCGATGCGGCTCAGGCGGTTCAGGAGATCCTTGTATTCTTTCTCGGTACGCTCTTTGGTTTTGTGGCTGCAACAGCAGCATTCTTTTTTTTCTGTCTGCATGCTTTCTGTGTTCTTTCCCATGTCTTTTTCCATCTGCTCACTCCTTACTCTTTCCCTGTTTCGCGTTCATTATATACCCCCATGGGGTATTTTGCAAGACCCAATTTTATGTTTTTTCAAATTTATTTTATCAATAAGATTTTGAGCACAAAAAAACAACCGTATCCTTTGATACGATTGCTTTGTCTGCTTCTTATTTTTTAAATCCGCGCGTTCTGCTTTGAACCCTGAAAACAGTACCGTTACCTCTGTAGCCGGCTCGGCTCAGGCGACCTCGCGGCACACAAGAGGTTCTGCTTAGAGCTGCTCCATTCCTGACCTGACTCGATTCACAGATTCCTGTTGCGCAAGACCCAAGCGTCTATGCTGCTTGCAAAGGGCTGCATACTGTCCATAAAGTCCGGGGCAGAACATCACCCCTGCTGTAGCGGATTGCAGGTACAGGGAACCGCTAAATCCCCGGCTGCGCGGAAGCTTTATGACATATTTGGGATCGCCGATCAGACGATCTTTTTCAGTATAGCTTTAATCTTTGACTTTGTCAACCTGCTTCTTCTGTTTCCGGAGCTTTTTGAAAAATTCACTGAGCATGGTGCTGCATTCTTTCTCTAATACGCCCCGTTCCACATTCACCTGATGGTTGAATTCGGACATTTCCAGAAGGTTCAGGATGGAACCGGCGCAGCCTGCTTTCGGGTTCATGGCTCCGATGACTACACGGCCCATCCGGGCCTGGACGATGGCCCCGGCGCACATCTGGCAGGGCTCCAGGGTGATGTACATGGTGCAGTCCTCCAGCCGCCAGTCGCCGGTCTTTTTGCTGGCCTTGCGGATGGCATTCAGCTCCGCATGGGATAAGGTGTTTTTGTCTGTATTTCTTCGATTATAGCCTCTGGCAATGATTTTATCGTTCTGAACGATGACACAGCCGATGGGCACTTCCAAAAGTGCCTCGGCCTTTTTCGCCTGCCGCAGGGCCTCTTTCATGTATTTTTCATCTGCTGTCATGCAGTTTTCTCTCCTTCGCTAAATCTGATTTTCTCGAAACTGCCCTATGCCGGTTCACTCACCGTTTCTTACCGCAGGGTCCGGCACCAGTAGCCGAAGCTGCCGTCTCTGGTCTCCTGACCCTTCATCAGACGGAACTCTTCAAAACCAAACATGGACGCCAGCATCTGTTCACGTTCGTTGTAGACGCCTGGTACCCCCAGGTAGTATCCGATATAGTCCTCAGTCTCACGGCGCAGCAGCAACAAATGCTTATACTGATAGAAGCCGTGGAGCAAAAAGCTGTTGTTGCCAAGCTCCCACTTGTCTCTGGGGACGCGGTTTAAGTCCCGGCTGCCCAGGCGGATGCTGGAGATTACGCCGCCGTTTCGATCCTGATAGCGCATGACCGGGAAATGATTCACCAGATATTCCCATTGTTCTTTCTTAGGGTCGACAGGAGGCTGCTTTTCCGGGCTTTTATAGCTTTCTGGATTTTCCGTTTTCTCGGACGATGTCTCTGCTTTTTCGGTTTTGGATTCCGATTTTTCTGATTCCAGCCCCGGCTCCGGTGCGTCCATCGGAAGATCTGCCGCATAGAGGGCCGTCGCGCGGCGGTCCAGCTCGGTCTGGAGATCAACCGCCAGCGAAGTGGCAGGCGTATTGTCCCTGTTCTGAACTACGATTTTGATATCCGGCTTCGCCTGCTGCCAGGGAATCACCCGTTCCGCTTTATTTTCCAAAGCTCCTGTAGTCTTTTCCTTTTTGACAGGCGGTGCGATCTTCTTTTTCTCTCCCGCCGCCACAAACCGCTCCACATCCACCGGATAATCATCCCACTCTGCGGCATAGATCCGATTGCCGCCTTCTATGTATATGCCACGGCTCTCCTCCAGGCTGAAGCCGCCCATCAGGCTGTCCGTCTTCGTCACACCGTCCCATTCCAGGGCACCGTTGCGGCTTTCCAGCTCGCCCAGATACTGGCCCTCCAGTCCTTCCTTCTTCTGCTTGAAGGCGTAGACCCGATAGGGCTCCTGATGATGGGTGTAGAATCCCCGCACATGCACCCAGATCCGGCACTCCCCGCCTCTGGCATTTACCTTCACAAAGCCTGTACTCTCGCCCTTTTCGCCCTGCTTATATCCGTAGATATAGGAGACAAACCGCTTATAGTCAGACATAGAATCCCTCCCTTTTTCCTTGTGAAAAGTAGTCTTTTCTACCGTTTGCTAGAATATTCTATGCCTGTCCCGGGAGATTCATGCCTGAAAATCAGCGGTTCTATGCTTCTATCTTTATCATTTTTCTTCTATGCGTTCTTTCTCTTTTCCAAAATGCGGTTGGACAGCTCCGCGAACTGTGCCAATGTCAGCGCCTCGCCGCGCACGCTGGCACTTAAGCCCATCTCCTCCAATACCTCTGTGGTAATTTCCTTCGGGATATGCAGCTCCGGCGCATTACCGAGGCCATTGACCAGGGTCTTTCTGCGCTGGTTGAAGGAGGCGCGGATAATCTGGAACATCAGCTTCTCGTCCTCCGCCTCCACCGGAACCTCCGTATGACGGGTCAGACGGATTACCGCCGAGCCCACCCGGGGTCTTGGCATAAAGCAGTTGGGCGGTACATTGGCTACCAGCTCCGGCTTCGCGTAATACTGTACGGCCAGGGACAGTGCGCCGTAGTCTTTGGAGCCGGGTCCCGTCTTCATCCGATCTGCCACTTCCTTCTGCACCATAATCGTAATGCTCTCCACCGGAACATGGTTTTCAAACAGCCCCATGATAATCGGCGTGGTAATATAATAAGGCAGATTGGCCACTACTTTTATCGGCTTTCCACCGTTCTTTTCTTCCGCAAGTTTACATAAGTCTACTTTCAGCACATCCTCGTGGATGACCGTCACGTTATCATAGGCGCTTAAGGTGTCCTCCAGAATCGGAATCAGCGCGTCGTCGATCTCAATGGCCGCCACCTCCCGGGCA
>USDU01000182.1 GCA_900553635.1 uncultured Lachnospiraceae bacterium
ATACCGGGAATTCCGGCGGGCAGATGCAGGGATTTTCATTGTCCCGGAAGCGTTTTTTCACGATCCGGTCTTCCAGCGAATGGAAGGTAATAATGCTTAACCGTCCTCCCGGATTCAGGAGGTCAATCATGGTATCGATGGAGCAGTTTAATACATCCAGCTCATGGTTTAGCTCAATGCGGATTGCCTGAAACGTACGCTTGGCCGGGTGACCTCCCGTTGCCCGGATTTTGGCCGGAATTGCGGCCTTTATGGTCTCAATGAGTTCTCCGGTCGTCTCGTAAGGCTTTTCCTGACGCTGCCGCACAATGTGCTTGGCAATATTCTTGGCAAAACGGTCCTCTCCATAATCACGGATGATCCGGTAAAGTTCCATCTCGCTGTAGGTATTTACAATATCTGCTGCCGTCTGGGTATTCCGCTGGTCCATACGCATATCCAGCGGCGCATCCTCCCGGTAGGTAAATCCCCGGGAAGCAGTATCCAGCTGATAGGAGGAAACTCCCAGATCCAGCACGATACCATCCACATGGTTGATGCCAAGGTTCTGAAGCTCCCGGCGCATATTGCAGTAATTGCTTCGGACGATAGTTACCCGGTCGCCGAATTCCTTCAGTCTCTCTCCCGCCGCCGCAATGGCGTCCGCATCCTGGTCGATTCCGATAAGCCTTCCTTTATCCGAAAGCTGCTTACAAATCTCATAAGAATGTCCGCCGCCGCCCAGCGTACCGTCTACGTATATTCCATCCGGACGGATATGCAGTTGTTCAATCGTCTCATGCAGTAAGACGGATACATGTGAAAATTCCATGTCTGTCCCCTTTATTATTAGATATCCAGACCAAGCTCTGTCAGCTGACCTGCAATCTCGTCCATGTCAATCTCTTCGTAATTGTTGTTCTCGTTCCACTTCTCCTCGCTCCAGATCTCGATACGGTTCAGGAGTCCGGCCAGTACAACGTCCTTCTCGATCCCCGCGAACTTTCGTAAGGTCGCCGGAATCAGTACTCTTCCCTGCTTGTCAAATTCACAGGAAGTGGCGCCTGCGGTCAGAAAACGTACAAAGGAACGCGCATTCTTATTGGTCATAGGGAGCTGCTTCAGCTTCTCTTCGTAGCTTTCCCACTCTTTCATGGGAAATACGAAAAGGCAGCCATCCAATCCTCTTGTCACAATGCACTCGTCACCGAGCTTTTCCCGAAACTTAGAAGGAATGATCAGCCTGCCCTTGGTGTCTACCGTATGGTTATATTCGCCCCGGAACATAGCGTCACCCCACTTTCATCGGTTTCTGGTTCTTATCTACCACTTAAATGCACTTTCAAACCACTTTCCACCACTATTCACCACTTATGGATTAATAATATCTTAAATTTTCATAAAAAGCAAGTCCTTTTTCTGTGTATTTTGCGCAAACGCAAAACAACAATATCTTGTTTTTTGCATTTTCATACATACAAGATATTGTTGTTTTATTGATATAACTTGTGTCATTTCCACTTCTTTTTACAAAATGCTTCAGAATTTCTTAATTTTTTCTTCTTATATAAAAACCAAGCACTCCACTCAGGGCGCTGATTCCCAGTATAATCAGCATCACATGGGAGTATTCCCCCACAAGCCAGGCAATATAACTCCAGGATTCGCCCATGAACGCCCCAAGGGATACTAAAAGGATGTTCCAGATCAGAGTTCCGGCTGCGGTATAGAGGAGAAATAATGGGAATTCCATGCGGCTCATGCCAGCCGGAACTGAAATCAGACTGCGCACTACCGGAACGCAGCGACAGAAAAAGACCGTTATGCGCCCTTTACTCCGAAACCAGTCGTCTGCCTTTGCGATATCTTCTCCCTTCAGGCGTAGAAGCTTTCCCACTTTTCCATCCACCAGACGGGTCAGCCGCTCCCGATTTAAAAGATATCCTGCTCCGTAGAGCACCACAGCCCCAGCCAGGGAACCAAGCGTCGCGAAGCATACAACTCCCGGCACGCTTAAGGCTGTATGAATTGTCAAAAATCCGCCAAAAGGCAGAATCACCTCTGAGGGAATGGGCGGGAATACATTTTCCAGGAAAATCAGAAAAAAGAGCCCGGGATACCCGTACTGCTCCATCACAGACAGAATCAGGCTTTTCAAAATCACGCCTCCTGCGGCTTTCGCTCCTTTTTCTATCCTATGCGGCTGTTTTTTCGTTTATCCCGGTTATTCCCGACTATTTTGGCCGAATCTTTCCCATCTGAGAATTTACATTTCCCGCCGAGTATGCTATAGTATACTGTAAATGTTTTGAAATCATATGCTTTTAAGGAGGATATAGATCACATGAAATTAGGTATCGTGGGTCTGCCGAATGTCGGCAAGAGTACCCTGTTCAATTCCCTGACCAAGGCAGGCGCTGAATCCGCCAACTATCCTTTCTGCACCATCGACCCCAACGTGGGTGTGGTAGCCGTACCGGACGCCCGTCTGGGACTGCTGGCAGATATGTACCATTCCGCCAAGGTAACCCCGGCGGTCATTGAGTTTGTGGATATCGCAGGTCTGGTAAAGGGCGCGTCCAAGGGCGAGGGCCTGGGCAATCAGTTCCTGGCCAATATCCGCGAAGTGGACGCTATCGTACACGTAGTCCGCTGCTTTGAGGATCCCAATGTCATCCATGTAGACGGCAGCGTCGATCCCATCCGTGACATCGAAACCATCAATCTGGAGCTGATTTTCTCCGATCTGGAGATTCTGGAGCGCCGTATTTCCAAGACGGTCCGCGGCGCCCGCAATGATAAGACTCTAGCTAAGGAGCTGGAGCTTCTGAACCGTCTGAAGGCATGGCTGGAGGATGGAAAAATGGCTTCCGGTTTCACCACAGACGACGAGGATGAAGAGGCATGGCTGACCAGCTACAACCTGCTGACCTACAAACCGGTGATTTTCGCAGCCAATGTAAGCGAAGATGATCTGGCAGACGACGGCGCGTCCAACCCACATGTGGAAGCCGTTCGGAAATACGCAACCGAGAACGGCAGCGAGGTATTTGTCATCTGCGCACAGATTGAGGAAGAAATCTCCGAGCTGGATGATGATGAGAAATCCATGTTCCTGGAAGACTTAGGCCTGAAGGAGTCCGGCCTGGACAAGCTGATCCGCGCAAGCTACCATCTGCTTGGTCTTATCAGCTACCTGACCGCCGGTGAGACCGAGACCCGCGCATGGACCATTACCCGCGGAACCAAGGCTCCCCAGGCAGCCGGTAAGATTCACTCTGACTTTGAGCGTGGCTTTATCCGTGCCGAGGTGGTCAATTATCAGGATCTGCTGGATTGCGGCAGCTATTCCGCTGCTAAGGAAAAGGGCCTGGTAGGTCTGGAAGGAAAGGATTATGTGGTGAAAGACGGCGATGTGATTCTATTCCGCTTCAACGTGTAAAATCTGTATCGAGATGCCCGGAAGGGCAGAAAACAAGCGTAATTAAGGGAGTTAACGATTCACCATTCCGGCGTTTCGGTAACTCCCTTTTCTATTCGTAATTTACTGCTGTTTTGCCAGCGCTTCTACCTTATCCCGCTGAAGCAGTAGATTGAAGCCTGCCGGATTCAGCGCAAAGCCCTTCGCATTCTGAATCAGCGGCGGAACCAGCTTCTGGAACGGCGCGGACAGAGCCTGCAGCTTCCGGGGATTCTTCTGGCGGAACTTTTCAAACTCCCACAGATCGGAGAAAATCGGCTGAATAATATCACCCGTCGAATTCTTCAGATAGGGAACCTTCACATCCGGATTCGGCTTCGTCAGATCCAACGCCCCTTTCACATCTGTGACATCCAACGCCAGCACAAAGCGGGAACGACTCAGGTTCGCGATGAGCTCCTGCTCCATCTCCCGCAGACGGGCATTACGCTCCGGATCCGGCGTATTCTGATTGGGGCGGCGCAGCTCCTGCAGAAAATAAACGGCTGTCAGCTGCAGCGAATCATTCATCACCGGCGGCATATTGTCCTTCTGCTCCGGCTTTTTCACCGTGACAACCGCGCTTAAATCCAGATAGCAGAAGCCTGCTCCGTTGTGGAACGCTACCCGATTGATACCGGTCAAATACAGTCCCGTATAAAAAGCTGACATCTTATCCTTGATAATCTCCGTCACCACCGTCGGCTGATTCTCTTCCTCCAGCTTTTCGGCATATTCCTTTGCATCCTGCTCCTGCTCAAATATCGCCGTCTGATCGTCAAAGGTCTCCGAATCGCATTCCGCAAAGGGAAGATTCGTTGCTTTCGAAGTCAGAACGTAAAAATGATCCAGTTTCTGTAAATTTTTTATCATCAATCTATTGTCCGTACTCATATCGCGCATTCCTCTTTCCAATAGCCTGTCATGGCCTCATTTCCTATTATTTTACCAGAATCCGGGCTGTCTGACAAGGCACAGCAATTTTTTTCACTTTTTTCTGGTTCTGCGTTTCGGCCTGATCGCTTCCCCGTAATTTCGAATGATCACTTCCTTGCCCCGACGCTTCTTCGGATCGGAATTGATGGCGCGGCGCACGTCGATCTCCTCAATCAGGAAGCCTTCATACAGTTCCTGAATCAGTTCCGTGTTGTGATTGGTCAGCATACAGTAGACACCTTTTTTCGTCAGCTCCCGGAAAAGTTCCGCCAGACGGCGGTGTTCCTCTTCCGTGAATCCTTCCTTGGTATAGGAATCAAAGGAAGTAGGATTCAGCGGCGCGTAAGGACTGTCGAAGTAGATGAAATCGCCTTTCTGCACACCTGCAAGGGCCTGCTCAAAATCCCGACAGGTGATGGTCACGGACTTCAGATAAGCGGAAATAGCCTTGATATTCTCCATATCCATGGAGCGGATCGACTGCTTCTGATTCCAGGGAACGTTGAACTCGCCCTTGGTATTGACCCGGTAAAGACCGTTAAAGCAATGCTTATTCAGGTAAATGAACAGGGCTGCCATCTCGGTATCGTAAGAACTGTTTAAGCGCTTCTCATTATAACGGCTGCGCAGCTCATAATAAAATTCCCGAGTACAGGTAACCTTGTCCAGTTCCATCAGCTTCTCCAGAAGCGCGTCCAGATGATCCCGTATCTCGGTGTAGGTGTGAACCAACTCCTGGTTGATATCGTTAATCCGGGCTTCCTCCGGCGCCAGAGACAGTACCATTGCCCC
>USDU01000183.1 GCA_900553635.1 uncultured Lachnospiraceae bacterium
GCCCATGGGACTTGCCACGGCGGCGGGTTCGATGCTGTCCGTGATGATCTGTACCATTGCCTATGGATGGCTGAAAAGCTGTTCCCCATCAGACGGGCGGCGAAAAAAGTCTTTTTCTCATATCCGAAATATGGTACAATAATTCTATTAATGTCTTTGGAGCGTGAAAAATGGTTGCCAATTATCTGACCAGTACCGTATTTATGATCATAATACTGCTGATTTTATTCGTGAAGATCTGCAACGATATGAAGCAGGAGAAAATGAAGCGCATGTATCAGGTGCTGGATATCACAGTAGTGCTCTATGTGTTGCTGGACGCGGGCTTTGCGGTCGGCTTTCTGGAGGGAAGAAATCAGGAGCCGTGGTTTCAGATTGTTATCTTCCTGTTTTTCCTGGTCTATGTGATCACGCCGTTGATATGGCAGCTGTTTGTCTGCAGTTATATCAATGTGCCTCATGGACGGTGGTTTCAGATAGTGGAGAAGCTTCCGCTTATCATTCTGCTTGTCATGGTTGTAATGTCCCCTGATAATGGCTATGTCTGGTATATCACAGACACGGGAGACTATGTCCGGGGCAGAGGATTTGAACTTTTTACGGCCATCAATCTGTTCTATTATCTGGAAGCTTTTATAAATGGCATTTATATTCTCTACCATAAAATGTACGAAAAGGAGCCGTATCTTTTGCAGTCCCTGCTGCTGTCTACGATTCCGCTCGCGGCGATTCTGGCTAATACATACCTGATTCCCCTGCGGATGACTTATCCGTTCCAGTCCTTCTGTCTGGTGCTGGGAACGCTGTTTGCGTATCTTTTCATGGCGGATCGACAGAAAAGCATGGAGGAAGAGCGCTATAACGAAAGTCTGAAGGAAGCGTTGGAGCTGGAAAAGAAGGCGTCACGGCAGGCGGTTGAGGCCGGAAAAGTAAAAACGATCTTTCTGGCAAATATGTCCCATGATATCCGGACTCCCATCAATGCCATTTTGGGATTCACGGATATGATTGACCGGAATCCCGGGGATAAGGCGCAGGTAGTCAATGCGGTGGGAAAAATCAAGAATTCCGGTCAGGTGCTTCTGAATCTGATTAACGATGTACTGGATCTGACCCGGATTGAAAATGGCAAGCTGGAGCTGGAAGAAAGTGATGTTGATTTGACGGCGCTGGTGAAAGATATGGAAACGCTATTTCTCCCGTCTGTCGAACAGAAAGGAATTGCCCTTACGATCTGGCAGGAAGTGGCGGATCCGTATGTACACTGTGACGAAGGAAAGCTGCAGCGGATTCTGGTTAATATCATCAATAATGCGGTAAAGTTTACACCGGCCGGCGGTAAAATTATATTTTTTGCAACGGAGGTTCCGGGAAACGATGGAACTGCGGAATATGGGTTCCGGATTCAGGATACGGGGATCGGTATCAGCAAAGAATTTCAGGAGCATATCTTTGAAGCCTTTGAACAGGAACGCAGCTCGTCAGTCGGCGGCGCTGCAGGCGCGGGACTTGGCCTGGCGATTGTAAAGAAGCTGACGGATTTGATGGACGGAACTGTGACCATCGAAAGTGAGCCCGGAGAAGGAACGGCGGTGCAGCTGCGGTTTCATTTCCGGCAGACAGGAAAAGAGGAGATACAGAAGAAAAGAGAAGCGGAGAATACAGAGGATGATTTGTCCGGTCTGCATGTACTTCTGGTAGAGGACAATGAGCTGAATATGGAAATCGCTGCAGCCATGCTGAAGGAAAAGGGCGCGTCCGTGACCTGGGCCAGCGACGGACAGCAGGCGGTCGACCGATTCCGGGAAAGCCCGGCGGGGACTTACGATATCATTCTGATGGATGTGATGATGCCTGTGATGAATGGTCTTATGGCTACGAAGCAGATACGTGCCATGGAGCGGCCGGACGCAGCGTCCATTCCCATCTTTGCCATGACCGCCAATGCCTTCACGGAAGATATTGAGAAAAGCCGGGAGGCGGGCGTCAACGAACACTTAAGTAAGCCGCTGGATTACGGGAAGCTGGCGCGGATGATTTATGGGTATGTGAAGAAAAAATAGAAGATTCTTATTTTTACAAAAGAACTCGCGGATGACCTTTTGGTCATCCGCGAGTTCTTCAATTCAGAAATTATTTGACTCTTGCAGTCAGGCCGTCGCCCTCCACATCAATCACAATGGTTGCTCCGGTGGAAATCTCACCGCCCAGAATTAACTTGGCAGCCAGCGTCTCCACATGCTTCTGCATATACCGTTTCAGCGGACGGGCGCCATAGACCGGATCGAAGCCGTGGTCTGCGATGAAGGTCCTGGCAGCGTCGGTCAGCTCCAGAGAAAGCTCCCGGTCAGCCAGACGCTCATTCAGTTCCTTCAGTAACAAATCAATGATCCGCGTGATGTTGCTCTTGGTCAGCGGCTTGAAGAGAATGGTCTCATCCAGTCGGTTCAGAAATTCCGGACGGAAATGAGCGCGCAGGTCATTCATAACCAGAGTCTGAGCCTCCGGCTTGATGCTGCCGTTCTCGTCGATGCCGTCCAGCAGATAGGAGGAACCGATATTCGAGGTCATAATCAGAATCGTGTTCTTAAAGTCCACGGTCCGTCCCTGCGAATCGGTGATACGTCCGTCGTCCAGTACCTGTAAGAGTACATTGAATACGTCCGGATGGGCCTTTTCAATTTCATCAAACAGGACAACGGAATAGGGCTTCCTGCGAACAGCCTCCGTCAGCTGACCGCCCTCCTCGTAGCCTACATATCCGGGAGGAGCTCCGATAAGACGGGACACAGAATACTTCTCCATGTACTCACTCATATCGATACGCACCATATTGGATTCGTCGTCAAAGAGGCTGGCAGCCAGAGCCTTCGCAAGCTCGGTCTTACCCACACCGGTAGGTCCGAGGAACAGAAACGAACCGATGGGCTTCGTCGGATCCTTGATACCGGCCTTGGAACGAATAATCGCTTCAGATACCAGCGTTACCGCCTCATCCTGGCCGATGACACGCTTATGCAGCTCGTCATCCAGATGCAGGGTCTTGTTCCGTTCACTCTCAGTCAGCTTTGCCACCGGAATACCGGTCCAACGGGACACGATACGGGAAATCTCATCCTCAGTAACGGCTTCGTGAACCAGAGACAAATCCTTTTTGCTGATTTTCTCCTCTTCCTCAGAAAGCTCCTTCTGCAGAGCAGGCAGCTTGCCATACTGCAGCTCGGCGGCCTTATTCAAGTCGTAATTCTGCTGGGCAGTCTGAATCTGCTTATTGATATCCTCAATCTCCTCACGGAGCTTCTGCAGACGCTCCACGGAAGTCTTTTCATTATCCCACTGAGCCTTCTGCGTATTGAACTGGTCGCGCAGCTCCGCAAGCTCTTTTTGCAGGTGCTCCAGACGCTCCTGACTCAAGTGATCAGTCTCCTTCTTCAGGGCCGCTTCCTCGATCTCCAGCTGCATAATCTTACGCCGCAGCTCATCCAGCTCCGTCGGCATGGAATCCAGCTCCGTCTTAATCAGAGCGCAGGCTTCATCCACCAGGTCAATGGCCTTATCCGGCAGGAAACGGTCGGAGATATAACGGTTGGAGAGGGTAGCGGCAGCTACGAGGGCGGCGTCCGTGATTTTCACACCGTGAAATACCTCATAACGCTCTTTCAGACCACGCAGGATAGAAATGGTATCTTCCACCGTCGGCTCATCCACCATAACCGGCTGGAAACGACGCTCCAGCGCCGGATCCTTCTCAATGTACTGACGGTACTCATCCAGAGTGGTGGCGCCGATGCAGTGCAGCTCGCCACGGGCCAGCATAGGCTTCAGCATATTCCCGGCGTCCATAGCTCCGTCGGTCTTGCCTGCGCCCACAATCAGGTGCAGCTCATCGATGAAGAGGATGATCTTGCCCTCGCTCTTCCGGACCTCCTCCAGAACGGCTTTCAGACGCTCCTCAAATTCGCCGCGGTACTTGGCGCCGGCCACCAGCGCGCCCATATCCAGGGAAAATACCTTCTTGTCCTTCAGACCCTCCGGTACATCGCCCCGCACGATACGCTGTGCCAGACCCTCCACAACGGCGGTCTTGCCGACGCCGGGTTCACCGATTAAAACTGGGTTATTCTTGGTCTTGCGGGACAGAATCCGAATCACATTCCGGATCTCCGCGTCACGGCCGATGACCGGGTCAAGCTTCTGATCCCGTGCCTTTTCCACCAGGTCAGAACCATATTTACTTAAGGTATCATAGGTAGCCTCCGGATTGTCACTGGTTACGCGCTGGTTGCCTCTCACAGAGGACAGTGCCTGCAGAAAACGATCCTTGGTAATGCCGTATTCCCGGAACAGCTCCTTCATGGAAGGACTGGGGTCATTTAACATGGCCAGAAACAGATGCTCTACAGAGACGTACTCATCGCCCATCTGCTTTGCCACATCCTCAGCGCTGATCAGTACCTTATTTAAATACTGACCGATATAGGGCTGTCCGCCGGAAACCTTGACTCTCTTATTTAATGCCTGTTCCACGCCGTTCAGAAATAGATTCTGGTCGATGCCCATCTTCGCGACGAGCTTCAAAATCAGACTGTCCTCCTGGCGGAGCAGACTCATCAGAAGATGTTCCTGTTCAATCTCCTGATTGCCATACTCATAGGCCAGCTTTTCCAGGTCATTTACAGCTTGAATGGATTTCTGTGTAAATTTGCTGATGTTCATAAATCTGACTCCTTTCTTCTAAGTTCTATTGGTAAAATATGTTGTTAAAATAATAAAATATAAAAAAGAAAGTCCCGGCATCAAATACATTTCCATATCTGATACAGGGCCTTTTTCTTTTTCTGTACCCATTTATAACACTGCTGAAAGAAAAGATCAAGTACTTTTTTGAAAATAATTTATAAAAAATCTATAAAGTGTCAGACTACTTAATTATATGGTGCAAAACGGGGGTGGTGAGGGGAGATGGTCTGGATGTGGTCTGCGGGAACACGCCGATTTTCCTACTCCTCGCAGGCGGCTTATACGCATCTGACCGGCCAACTCGGCCCTGAAGGGCCTCAAACAGGGCCTCCTTCAGATGCTGCCAGCCTGCTCGTCCCTACGGAAAATAGGCTAACGTTCCCGCAGACCACATCCAGACCATCTC
>USDU01000184.1 GCA_900553635.1 uncultured Lachnospiraceae bacterium
GGTACCAGAGAGTTCCGTGATATGGTAAGTGAAATCGGAGCACTGATTACCTACGAGGCTACGAAGGATCTGAAGCTGCAGGACGTGGAGATTGAGACTCCGATTTGCAAGACCACCGTAAAAGAGCTGGCAGGAAAGAAGCTGGCGGTTATCCCGATTCTGCGCGCGGGCCTCGGTATGGTAGAAGGCGTTCTGACCATGATCCCGTCCGCAAAGGTAGGTCATATCGGTCTGTACAGAAATGAGGAAACTCTGGAGCCGGTAGAATACTACTGCAAGATTCCGAAGGACTGCAGCGAGAGAGATGTATTTGTGGTAGACCCCATGCTGGCTACCGGCGGATCTGCCATCGCGGCGATCCAGATGCTGAAGAACCGTGGCGTAAAGAATATCCGTTTCCTGTGTGTTATCGCGGCTCCGGAAGGCGTAAAGAAGCTGCAGGAGGCACATCCGGACGTGGATATCTACATCGGTGCCCTTGACGAGCATCTGAACGAGAACGGATACATCGTTCCGGGTCTGGGCGACGCAGGCGACAGAATTTTTGGAACCAAGTAAATTACCGGAGGTAAGAGGCATGGGAGACAAGCGGAAGGATTACATCAGCTGGGATGAATATTTCATGGGCGTGGCGCTGCTTTCCGGGATGCGGTCCAAGGATCCCGGTACCCAGGTGGGCGCCTGCATCGTAAGCCAGGATAACAAGATTCTGTCCATGGGCTATAACGGATTCCCCAAGGGCTGCGACGATGACGATTTCCCCTGGGCGCGGACGGCGGAGACGGCCAATGAGACCAAGTACCCCTTTGTGACCCATGCGGAACTGAATGCTATTCTCAATTACCGTGGCGGCAGCCTGGAGGGCGCAAAGATTTATGTGGCCCTGTTTCCCTGCAATGAATGTGCCAAGGCCATCATTCAGGCAGGCCTGAAGACCGTCGTCTATGCCTGCGACAAATACGCGGACACCGCCGCTGTGCTGGCGTCCAAGCGCATGTTCCGGGCAGCGGGCGTGGAGCTGGTGCCCTATCGCCATACAGGGCGGCAGATTACGCTGGAAGTGTAAAGAGAGTATTATAGAAAATAAGAAAACGTCGATATGTAAGAGGCTATTTTAGCTATCAAAGGCAGATTCAGAATCTGGTATTTGATAACGGGACAAAACTCTTATATATCGGCGTTTTAATTTTGCTCTATAGGAAATACTGTGTCACATTAAAGCACGAAAGACATGCTTCCTATAGAGCAAAAAAACCTCCGGGGGATGCGCACTCTTTTTTATGTCTAAAAATAATGTTGACAATAGAATGTCAGAGAAGGCTCTGGGGTTTTAGTCCTCCGGCCAATACCCCTCCAGCGCAGGCAGCAGCGCCCCATCATAAATCAGCCGCAGCAGCGCGTCCAGTTTTCGGAGAGAATCCAGAAGCTGATCCGATGTAATCAGCTTCTTCTCCACCGCCTCGGCCAGCTCATCCAGATCCACCACCTTGATGAGCCCGGAAGGATAAATCAGCACATCCGCCAGCAGATCCGTGAAGGTGAAGGTATCCGTGTCCGCGTCATACTCTGTGGCAATGATATCGCAGTACCAGCAGATCAGCTTCCCCTGATGGTCAATGAAACGACTGACCTTCCAGCCTTCCTTCAGCAGAAAACAGGACGAGCCGTGATGCAGCTCCTTTTTGGGCTTAATGGTGGTCCAGCGGGTCACCAGCAGCCGGTCGCTGCGGTGGATGACCACGTCCTTTTCCAGACGCAGGGTTTCCAGAGGGATCAGACGTTTGCGAATCAGGGTGGGATGTTGTACCATGGCGGGGCCTCCTTTTACTGATGGTTTTTTACAAGCGTAAGGGAATCGTTTTCTACATACTCCTTTTCCGCGGAGCGGCGGTTGTAATAGGTTCTCTTATATACATCCGGATCCGCCACCAGCAGGAACTCCGAGGGCGTGTATCCGGTGATTTCCTTGAACACCCGATTGAAGGTGCGGATATTGTTGAAGCCGCAGGACAGGGCTACGTCCGTGATCTTTTTACCGGTGTTCCGAAGCTGTGAAGCAGCCCGTTCTACTCGGACCAGGTTCAGATAAGTGACGAAATTGATGCCCATGAGCTTCTTAAAAGTCTTGGAGAAATGGCTGTTGCTGAAATTCATCCGGGAGGCAGCGAATTCCAGAGTAATATTGTCGGCATAATGTTCGTCCATATAGGACAGCAGATCCTGCAGATCCCCCAGCATCCGGGAGCGCCGGTCATCGGGAAGCTGCTCGGCGTCGGTCCGGGGATGGCAGCGTTTTAAGAGCGCCCAGAAGGCCTGAATGGATGAACTGACCACTTCCTGGTAAAATGGCTTTTTCTGTTCCAGCTCCCGGGAAACCGTGTCGATGAGATCTGTAAGCTGCCCGGAGAGTCCGAAGGTGTCCAGCTCTGCTTTGGTGATGAGCGGATGCATAAAACCCGGATTCTGAAAAAGCGGCCCGAGAATGGATGTATCAAAGATAAGAAAATCCAGCACATTGTCCATCCCATGGGAATCGCTGTAATGGATCATCCCGCTCTCACAGACGGTCAGATCCCCGGCGTGCGCCAGAAAGGTCTGATCGGTAATGCTTAAAAGACAGGAGCCCGAGCGCACGTAGATCAGCTCAATTTCCTTATGCCAGTGGGCCAGAAATCCCACATTTTCATAACGGGAATGCCAGACCATATAGTCAGAGTCATAGTTTCGCACTTCATGGAAAGCTTTCATAATAAAAAATCTCCTGCCACGTAAAAATTCGGTCGAAAGTGATAAAAGACGTTCCTTTTATATAGAAGAAGTATAACAACTAGCACAAAAAATGTCCATATCATAACAGAAATTTACGTGCATTTTTTTATAAAATGTTATATAATGTGATCATCAGAAACGTGAAAATCTATTTTACAAAAAATGGAGGGTTAAAAAAGTGGCAAAAAGCAGATTAATTGGGGATTATCCGGTAATTGGTATCCGTCCTACTATCGACGGAAGAAGAGGAACTCTTGATGTAAGAGGATCTCTGGAAGAGCAGACCATGAACATGGCAAAAGCAGCAGCAAAGCTGTTTGAGGAAAATATCCGTTATTCCAACGGTGAGCCGGTAAAGGTGGTTATCGCAGACACCACCATCGGTCGTGTAGGCGAGGCAGCTGCCTGCGCAGACAAGTTCCGTAAAGCAGGCGTAGACATCACCCTGACCGTTACTCCCTGCTGGTGCTACGGCTCCGAGACCATGGACACCGACCCGTTGACCATCAAGGGCGTATGGGGACTGAACGCTACCGAGAGACCGGGTGCTGTATACCTGGCTTCCGTACTGGCTACCCATGCACAGAAGGGACTTCCGGCATTCGGTATCTACGGACATGACGTTCAGGATGCTGACGATGAGACCATCCCGGAGGACGTAAAGGCAAAGCTTCTCCGCTTTGGCCGCGCCGCAGTGGCAGCAGCAAGCATGAGAGGAAAATCCTACCTGCAGATTGGTTCCGTTACCATGGGTATCGGCGGATCCATCATCAGCCCGGAATTCATCGAGGAATATCTGGGAATGCGTGTGGAGTCTGTAGACGAGGTTGAAATTATCCGTCGTATGACAGAGGGTATCTACGATCACGAAGAGTTCGAGAAGGCTCTGAAGTGGGCGAAGGAGACCTGTACTATCGGCTTCGACAAGAACCCGCCTGAGCTTCAGATGACAGAGGAGCAGAAGGAAGAGCAGTTCGAGTTCGTCGTAAAGATGGCTGTTATCATCAAAGAGCTGATGAACGGCTGCGACAAGCTGGATCCGAAGTTCTCCGAGGAAGCTATCGGACACAACGCTCTGGCAGCAGGCTTCCAGGGACAGAGACAGTGGACAGACTTCTATCCCAACGGTGACTTTGCAGAGGCAATGCTGAACACCTCCTTCGACTGGGAAGGCGCAAGAGAGCCGTACATCCTGGCTACCGAGAACGACGTATTGAACGGACTGGGCATGCTGTTCATGAAGCTGCTGACCGGCCGTGCTCAGATGTTCGCGGATGTTCGTACCTACTGGAGCGGAGACGCAGTAAAGAGAGTTACCGGTTATGATCTGGAAGGCAAGGCAAAAGAGGCTGACGGCTTTATCCACCTGATCAACTCCGGCGCATGCTGCCTGGATGCCTGCGGCGAAGTAAAGGATGAGAACGGCAACGGCACCATGAAGCAGTGGTGGGATGTAACCGAAGAGGATCAGAAGAAGATTATGGAAGCAACCACCTGGAACGCAGCTGACAACGGCTACTTCCGTGGCGGCGGATTCTCCTCCCGTTTCCTGACCAGAGCTGAGATGCCGGCTACCATGATTCGCCTGAACCTGGTAAAAGGACTTGGACCGGTTCTGCAGATTGCAGAGGGCTGGACCATCAACCTGCCGGATGATGTATCCGATACTCTGTGGAAGAGAACAGACTACACATGGCCCTGCACATGGTTCGCACCGCGCTGCACAGGCGAGGGCGCATTCAAGACCGCTTACGATATGATGAACAACTGGGGCGCAAACCATGGCGCTATCAGCTACGGTCACATCGGCGCAGACCTGATTACCCTCTGCTCCATCTTAAGAATCCCGGTATGTATGCACAATGTTCCGGAAGAGGAGATCTTCCGTCCGGCAGCATGGAACGCATTCGGTATGAACAAAGAGGGACAGGACTTCCGTGCATGCAAGGCATACGGCCCGCTGTACAAGACTATCCGTTAATTCGAAAAGAGAAGTTACATACGGGAGCATGGAACTGCGAGGTTCCGTGCTCCTTTTGCTCTATAGGAAACACTGTGTTACGTTAAAGTGCGAAAACTATGATTCCTATAGAGCAAAAAGCCCATCCGGGGGATCGCACTGCGACAGAGTAGCTTTCTCGTACATTAAAATAAAAAAACGTATATCTGGGAAGATGACCAATTAACAGATGACGGGAGAAAAAATTTGACAAAAATCTGACTTGCAATATGGAAGGGACTCTGCTAAAATGAACAATATTGCAAAAAGAGAATACTGGGCAAACCTGCTGAAAAGCAGGGACGCAAAGCCAAAAGGGTCTAAGGGTAAAACTATGACAGCCGGTTGCTATTGGAAGTCCGAAAAGAATT
>USDU01000185.1 GCA_900553635.1 uncultured Lachnospiraceae bacterium
GCGAGATTGTCAGAGTATACACTGATGCGGATAATTTTCAGGGTTTCCGACTTGGCACGCTCACCCAGATACCAGTTTACTGCCGTGGTCTTTCCGTAGCCCATGGGGGCGACCACGGTGGTCATGGCGCAACGGGAGATGGGCCGCAGACTCTCCTGCAGCCTTTCTGATATGTAAATGGTATTTAAATTCCATTTCGGTTTTGGCATAATGCGTATCTCCTTCTGCTGTGAATTACAACGACTGCCTTCTGCGCAATGCTGTATTCCCCTGTCACGTTCTTATTTTAATTATACCATGAGAATATGAACACGAAAAGATCTGTCCTGTTTTTGCACTACCCACGGGCATAAAAAAACGGCGTGACCTTCACAGTCACACCGTTCATTTCTTATCTTCCTACGGAATCAAACTCCTCACAGATCTCCTTGGAGGGAGCCGCTGTCAGCAGCGAAACAATGACAATTGCCAGCGCGGATACGATGAACGCCGGAAGCAGCTCGTAGATGTTCCAGATACCGCCCATGGGACGAACCAGATACTTCCATACGAATACCATCACACCGCCTGCGATCATACCGGCCAGAGCGCCCTGCATATTGGTACGCTTCCAGAACAGCGCGAAGAGAACCAGCGGTCCGAAGGCTGCGCCGAAGCCTGCCCATGCAAAGGATACGATATAGAATACGGAGCTGTCCGGATTCCATGCCAGGAAAATCGCTACAGCAGCAATGCCAATTACGGTCAGACGCGCTGCCATCATGGAAGCCTTTGCGCTCATCTTAATCTTCAGGAAATCCTGCAGCAGGTTCTGGGATACGCCGGAAGCCGCCGTCAGAAGCTGAGAGTCTGCCGTAGACATGGTGCAGGCCAGGATACCGGCCAGAACCACGCCTGCAATCAGAGAGAGCAGGAAATTATGCTGTCCCAGCAGATGGGCGAAACGGATAATGACGGTCTCGGACTCCGCGCTGGTCGCAAAGGTCGGAATCGCGCCCTGTACGGAAGCCGCGCAGCCAATCACACCGATCAGGATAGCCACTGCCATGGAAATTACAACCCCGATGCTGGCAATCCGGCGGGAAAGCGTCAGCTTATTCTCGTCTTCGATGGCCATAAAACGAAGCAGGATATGAGGCATTCCGAAATACCCCAGTCCCCACGCCATGGTAGATACAATCGTCAGCAGACTGTAGGGGCTAGCCGTATTGGTGGCGCCATCATGCATCTGCGCCATGGAAAGATATCCGGCCAGTGAGTTCGCATTTGCCATAACCGCGTCCCAGCCGCCTGCCAGATGGATTCCGTAAAATACGATAACCACCAGAGAAATACTCATAACAATACTCTGAATCAGGTCTGTGGTGGATACGGCCATAAAACCGCCCATGACGGTGTAACCTACGATTACTACCGCTCCGACAATCATCGCCACATGATACTCGACTCCGAAGAGACTAGAGAACAGTGTTCCGATCGCCTTAAAGCCAGACGCCGTATAGGGAATAAAGAAAATCAGAATTACAATCGCCGCGATACACATCAGAATGTTTTTCTCGTCCCGGAAACGTCTGGAAAAGAAATCCGGAATGGTAATCGCGTTGCATTTTACAGAATAGCGGCGCAGACGCTTCGCCACAATCAGCCAGTTCAGATAGGTTCCCAGACCCAGGCCGATAGCGGTCCAACCAGCGTCAGAGATGCCGGTCAGATAAGCGACACCCGGCAATCCCATCAGGAGCCAGCTGCTCATGTCGGAAGCCTCCGCGCTCATCGCCGTTACCAACGGTCCTAATTTTCGTCCGCCCAGATAAAATTCATCTGCCGAATTGCCGCTGCCCTTTTTACTGAAATAGAATCCCACGTACACCATTGCGACCAGATAAATCACAATCGCCGCGAGAATTCCCACCTGTCCTGCCATAGTTACATCCTCCTCATTTATCTTTCGATCGCGGAAAACAGCTTCTTCTGCCCCGCACATGGGGCTTATTATAGCACAGAGGAAAATAGACTACAATACAGAACAATGTATAGAATGAATGCTGTACTTTTATTTCTAAAAATACATATTTTTATTGATTTAATCGCATTTTATAACTAGACGATATTTTATAAAACAAAAGATACAAATAATAAATTTCTATTGTACCAAAAATAAAACAGGCGCGCTCCAAATCCATATTTAGTTCTGCGGCAGGAAGCTGCTGAGAAACACCGGCAGCACCCGGCTGCTGTACTCCACCAGTGAATACTCCCCGGCGCAGAGACACCAGTCGTACAGAAGGGCCCGCTCGCAGAGAGCATAGAGCTTCACCATCTCGCTGACACCGGACGTTCGACTCAGCTGCCCGTTTTCCCGGCCTTTGGCAATGATTTTCCGCAGCAGCTTATAGTAAATCCGGTTATGATCCAGGAGATGCTTCTCGCCGCTGGTGGTCAGCTGAGTGGAATAGAGTCTGGCCAGCAGATCCAGGGAAATGCTGTCCTCAATCATTTTAAAGAGCTCCTGATTCAGAAAGAGCAGCTGATCCATGGCTGTCATGTCCGGAGTCAGCTCCTCCATCAGCTCCTCATATTTTTCATCAAACAGGGAGCTAAGGGTGGAAAGAAGGGCGTCCTTCCCATCGAAATAATGATAGAAGGAACCTTTGGACGTACCGGAAAGGGCAATGATCTCCTCCACGGTTGTATCCTCGTAGCCCTGCTCATAAAAAAGCTTCCAGGCCGCGCTGACGATCTTTCCTCTTGTATTTCTTGCGTTCTTCTTTGCCATTTTCTTCTCCCTGTCTGCAATTACCCATTTTCCGGGCTATTCATCCTATCTGCAGCTTTTGCGTTCTTGAGTCACCTTCAGACTTCCTAAATTCAGCAGCATATTTTTTCTATCACATCACGAAGTCTCCACCGTTCTTCTGCCGTTAAAAAGGCTGCGTCCGCCGCGTTCAGAAGCAGCATCTTCCGTTCTTCCGCCGTCATGCCAAGTTCCCGGCTAAGCAGCCCGAATTCCTTCTCGATGGTGGTATCCGACACCGTCATATTGTCTGTATTGACTGTCACGCACAGGCCCTGACGCAGAAAATCAAGTACCGGGTGCTCCGCAAGGGACGCCACCGCTTTGGTCTGCACATTGCTGCTGGGGCACATTTCCAATGGGATCTGCTGCTCCTTTAACCGAGCAAGCAGCTCCGGATCTTCCGCCGCGCGCACGCCGTGACCGATACGGCTGGCTCCAAAGGCAAGCGCCGCCTGAATGCTCTCCGACCCGTCGGCCTCGCCCGCGTGAATCGTAAAAGGCACGCCAAGCTCTTTCGCGAGACCGAAGACGTCCGCGAAATCCGATGTCGGATACAGGGCCTCTGCTCCAGCCAGATCCACTGCCGCCACGCCGCGTCCCAGAAAAGTGGCCGCCGTCCGGACCGTCAGCAGATTTTCCTCATGATTGTCCGCCCCTCGCATACAGCAGAGAATTAGCCTGCAGTTGAAAAACGAACCGATAAGCGCCTCCTGCATACCTGACAGAGCCGCCTTCACCACCTGCTCCTGGCTCATACCCTTCTTCGTGTGAAGCTGGGGCGCAAATCGGATTTCCGCATAGAGCATCCCCTGCTCCTTTAAGGCGCTGACCAGAATATACATGGCTTTGCGCACGGACTCCTTCGTCTGCAGCACCTGCAGGGGCAGGTCAAATTTTTCCAGATATTCGTTAAGGCTTCCACACTCTTCCGGCGCTGCCAGAAACAGCTTTAGCTCGTCCGGTTCTGTGGCCGGAAGCAGGATTCCCTGCTCCTGCGCAAGCTCCAATACGGTGCGCGGAAGCAGGGAACCATCAAAATGCAAATGCAAATCTATCATAAGATATCCTCTTATATGAATCCGTGATTAGCAATCCAGCATGGTCTTGCCTTTTCCGCAGACCTTCTCGAAGTCTCTGCGGAACACGTTCAGGGCTGCTGTTACAGAGTCGTTCTTGATCAGCAGATCCAGTACATCCGGGGAAATGGTAGTCGCGCCAATGCCATACTCGCACAGAGTAATCACCTGGCGGGAGTTCTTGAAGCTGGCTGCCAGCACCTCGGTCTTGAAACCATAGTTGCGGAACATGTCGTGAATCTCCTTGGCAGTGCGGACGCCGTCGGATCCCAGATTATCGATACGGTTGATGTAAGGCGCTACATACTGGGCACCGGATTTGGCTGCCAGGAACGCCTGCATCTGGGTATAGATGGCCGTCGCTGTTACACGAATCCCTGCTGCCGCCAGAATACGGATAGCCTTCAGGCCTTCCTTGGTGGTCGGAATCTTGATAAATGTATCATCGCCCAGCTCCCGACGTATCTTGTAGGCCTCCTCCACCATACCATCGGCCTGATCGCTCAGAACCTGCACATGCAGTTCGCCTTCCTCGATGAAATCACGAATCTCCTTCAGTACCTCATAGGGCGGGCGCTTCTCCTTGGCCAGAATGGTCGGGTTACAGGTTACGCCGTCCATGGGAAAATACTCGTACATGGAACGAATATCATCAATATTGGCGTTGTCAATAATCAGCTTCATAATGTTCCTCTCCTTTTCGACGGACCTTCTGTCAGGTTCGCCCGATTTAGTTGCATAAATGTCATGTTTTGTTATGTTTTGTTATGTTCTGTTATATTTTATTATACTAGAATTCCATAAAAATACAATGCATAATATGTCTAAAATTAAACAAAATTCCATCCTGATTCTGTACTTTCTTACTGTTTCGCTTTTCCACGAAGCTCTTGCACCAGGAACAGTACCGCCAATCCCTCAAAGGCAATCATAATCGGATAAGCCCCCGACAGATACCAGTACAGAATCGCGTTCCAGCCGGAGATTTCCGAGTAGGAGATGCCGCCCAGTAACACGAAATAGCTGGCCAGCAGCGCGGAAAGGGTCAGCCACACGGACAGATCATGACCCTCCGCGTCCTTCACCTTTTTCAGGCGACGTTTCAGCATCCGCACACAGAGAACCAGATAAGCCATCGCTCCGGCTGCAGCCGCGATAGCTCCTGTGTAATGGTACACCTGACGCACCCCATTTAAAATGACGCCCTTATAGTTGATCTTCGCCAGGAACCCATGGCGCTCCGGTACATCCCAG
>USDU01000186.1 GCA_900553635.1 uncultured Lachnospiraceae bacterium
TTATAGCATAAAAAAATACAAAAAGGGTGTTGTTTTTTAGTTAATTATGCATTGACAAAGAAAGGCAGAGTTGGTAGAATGAAAAACAAAGCTGTTTTACACATTACCAAGAGAAAGTGGGAAAGAATATGAAACAGAGAATTTTATCTATTTTAGTAGATAACACAGCCGGTGTTTTAGGAAGAATCGCCGGTATGTTCAGCCGGAGAGGCTACAATATAGACAGCCTTACAGTAGGTGTAACCGCAGACCCGAGATATTCCCGTATGACGGTTGTCTGCAGCGGAGATGATGATGTCCTCGAGCAGATTACAAAGCAGCTGAACAAACTGGTGGATGTTAGAGATATCAAGATTCTTGAACCGGATGCCAGTGTTATCAGAGAGTTGATTCTTGTAAAAGTGAGAGTATCTCAGGCAAACAGACAGAATGTCACATCTATCGCAGAGATTTTCCGTGCGAAGGTTGTAGATGTGTCCGTCGATTCCATGGTATTGGAACTGACAGGTTCAAAATCAAAACTGGAGGCATTTCTCCAGCTTCTGGCAGATGGTAATGAGATTCTGGAATTGGCAAGAACCGGAGTATCCGGACTGTCACGTGGATCTGATTACGTATTAGTTTTATAAAAACGTGAAACCGGATGAAAAGCCCGGTCAGAAGATACAGCGAAAAGCTGTCAATTACATAGTGTGCTAGAGGGGAAACCCCCTAACAATAGAAAAATATCCATTTTAGGAGGAACAAAAAAATGGCAAACAAAATTTATTACCAGGAAGATTGTAACTTATCTATGCTGGAAGGACAGACAATTGCCGTTATCGGTTACGGTAGCCAGGGACATGCACATGCTCTGAACGCAAAAGAGTCTGGATGTAATGTTATTATTGGTCTGTATGAAGGAAGCAAATCCTGGGCAAAAGCAGAAGCTCAGGGATTTGAAGTATATACAGCTGCAGAAGCAGCTAAAAGAGCTGACATTATCATGATCCTGATCAACGATGAACTGCAGGCTGATATGTACAAAAAAGATATTGAGCCAAACCTTGAAGAAGGTAACATGCTGATGTTCGCACATGGTTTCAACATTCATTTCGGATGCATCAAACCGCCGAAGAATGTCGATGTAACCATGATCGCTCCGAAGGCACCGGGCCACACCGTAAGAAGCGAGTATCAGGCTGGCAAGGGAACTCCCTGTCTGGTAGCCGTAGAGCAGGATGCGACCGGCAAGGCTCTGGAGTATGCACTGGCATACGGTCTGGCTATCGGCGGAGCAAGAGCCGGTATCCTGGAGACCACCTTCAGAACAGAGACAGAGACAGACCTGTTCGGTGAGCAGGCAGTTCTGTGTGGCGGCGTTTGCGCTCTGATGCAGGCTGGTTTCGAGACTCTGGTAGAGGCTGGTTACGACCCGAGAAACGCTTACTTTGAGTGTATCCATGAGATGAAGCTGATCGTAGACCTGATTTATCAGTCCGGCTTCGAAGGAATGCGCTATTCTATTTCCAACACTGCAGAGTACGGCGATTACATTACCGGACCGAAGCTCATCACCGAGGAGACCAAGAAGACTATGAAGAAGATCCTGAAGGACATCCAGGATGGTACCTTCGCAAAGGACTTCCTGCTTGATATGTCTCCGGCAGGCGGACAGGCTCACTTCAAGGCTATGAGAAAGCTGGCTGCTGAGCATCCGTCAGAGAAGGTCGGAAAGGAAATCCGTAAGCTGTACAGCTGGAATGGCCAGGACAAGCTGCTGGATAACTAGTTAGAATATGAAGGAATGGAGCAGAAAAGTATATGTAGAGCTGCCCCGACCCTGTGAGGAGGACCACAGATCCATGCAGAAGCGGCTTTTGGCTGCTCTGCGGGACTGTGGTTCTTTTTATACGGGAGACTCGCAGAGCGTGTTTTCTCACGTTGTTCGGGATGAGGCAGATATCAGGATCCGCCCGGCGGTACTGAATGATTGTCTGGCGATCTGCGAGCAGGCAGATTGGCAGGTGACGGCGTCCCTGGGTTTCGACGGACGTGTCTGGGAACTGCTTGCGCTGGAGCCGGGCGATACTGCAGCACAGCATTATGGCCTCTGCGTGGATTTGGGCAGTACTACGATTATAATGGAGCTGGTGGATTTAAATACCGGAGAGACGCTTGCCTCGGAAAGTGTATTCAATCCGCAGATCGCTTACGGGGACGATATTCTGACTCGGATCTTCTATACTAAGGATCATCCGGAGCGGCGCCGTGAGCTTCAGGAGGCTACGGCAAAGGGATTCCGGAAGCTTATGGTTCAGCTTTCGAAAGAAACGGGCGTGGATACCAGGAAGTGCAACATCCTGACCGTGGCGGGCAATACGACCATGATGCATTTCCTACTAGGTCTGGATGCTTTCGGGGTTTTTCAGTCGCCCTACGCGGTACAGACTCTGGAGCCGGAGGTATGCCGGGGAGCGGAGCTTGGAATTCCGGTACAGGGCTTTGTATACCTTTGTCCGGCCATGGAGAATTACCTGGGCGGCGATATCATCAGCGGTATGCTGGCTACGGGGCTTCCCGACCGGGAGGAGATCAGTGTCTTCCTGGATGTGGGGACCAACGGCGAGCTGGTGGTGGGCAATCAGGAATTCCTGCTGGCAGGCGCAGGCGCGGCAGGCCCGGCCCTGGAGGGCGGTTCGGTCCGTACCGGTATGCGGGCGGAGAACGGCGCGGTGGATAGCGTAACCACGGAAAACGGACGGCTGAAGGCACATGTAATCGGTGAGACAGAGGCGAAGGGCATCTGCGGCTCCGGTATCGTGGATCTGCTGGCAGAGCTTTACCTGAATGGCTGGATTGATCTGCGGGGGAGATTTCAAGAAGCGGAAATTCGGACGGAAGAGAGCCGAGACGAGGATGAAAAAGAGAAACTTCGGATTCCCGGACTTAAAAAGCTCCCCATGCGCGACGCAGCTTCCGAAAAAGATATGGAATACGCCATCGAATACGCCCAGGGTCTCTATTTTTACCAGAGCGATATCGACGAGTTCATCCGCACCAAGGCGGCGGCCATGACTATGGTGGAATACATGATGAACCTGATTGGTCTTGGCATGGAAGACGTGAGCCGCTTTTATGTGGCCGGAGCCTTCGGCACCCACATCGACAAGGAGTCGGCGGTGACCATCGGCATGTACCCGGATATCGACCGGGACAAAATCATTTCCCCGGGAAATACATCCCTGCAGGGGGCGAAAAAGCTGTTACTGGATCGAAGCCTTACCGAAAAGGCAGAGGAGATCATCGAACGGATGCAATACGTCCAGTTCGGCGCGGTGGAGGAGTTCATCGAGCTCATGCGCGCGGCCCAGGCGATTCCGCATACAGATTTGCAGCGGTTCCCAACTGTGGAGCGGCGGCTTTTGGAACGGCAAGCGGCGAAAGCAGAAAAATAGGGAACAGCGGGCGGCTAAGATAAGCCGCCCGCAAAAGCTATGAAAAATGGTATGAAAAAAATGTCGCGAAAAAATCGGATTGTACCGAAAAAAACTCTTGAACATCAAAAAAAGTTATAGTATAATAACTTCAATTTGAGGAGAAAAGACTGGAAATGCGAGTGGGCATGGTATGTCTTTTTTTTTTGAGAAAGTATATACAAAGAGACTATATTTTTGAAAGGAACAGGTGGACGAATGAAAGCTTTTCTGATATTGGAAGACGGACATGTGTTTACAGGCACCAGCATTGGCTCGGAACGCGAAGTGATAAGTGAGATCGTGTTCAATACGTCAATGACCGGGTATCTGGAAGTGCTGACTGATCCCTCTTACGCGGGACAGGCAGTGGTAATGACTTATCCGCTGATTGGTAATTATGGTATATGTTATGAGGATATGGAGTCCGGACGTCCCTGGCCGGATGGATATATTGTTCGGGAGCTTTCTCGTCTTCCCAGCAATTTCAGAAGTACAGATACAATTCAGAATTTCCTGAAAAAATATGATATTCCCGGAATCGCAGGTATTGATACCCGTGCCCTGACCAAGATTTTGCGTGAGAGCGGCACCATGAACGGTATGATTACCACAAAAGAATATGACAATCTGGACGAGGTACTGCCCCGTTTAAAGGCATACCGTACAGGTAAGGTGGTAGAAAAGGTAACCTGCAGAGAAAAATCCGTGATGAAGCGGGACGGTTATAAGGTAGCTCTTCTCGACTTCGGCGCAAAGCGCAATATTGCCCGTTCTCTCTATGAAAGAGGCTGTGAGGTTACGATTTATCCGGCAGATACAAAGGCAGAGGAGATTATCGCGTCTAATCCGGACGGTATCATGTTGTCCAACGGCCCCGGAGACCCCAAGGACTGCGGTCCCATCATCGACGAGGTGCGGAAGCTCTATGAGAGCGATATCCCGATTTTTGCCATCTGTCTGGGACATCAGCTGATGGCCCTGGCCACAGGCGCGGACACCTACAAGCTGAAATACGGCCACAGAGGCGGCAACCATCCGGTGAAGGATCTGGAGACCGGAAGAGTATACATTTCCTCCCAGAACCACGGCTATGCCGTAGATGTGAACAGCCTGAACCCGGCCGTAGCTACGGCAGCCTTTGAAAATGTCAATGACAAAACCAACGAGGGTCTGAAATACACCGGTAAGAACATTTTTACCGTACAGTTCCATCCGGAGGCATGCCCGGGTCCCCAGGATTCCGGCTACCTGTTTGACCGGTTTATTCGCATGATGGAGGTGAAGAAAAATGCCTAAGAATCCGTCTATCAAAAAAGTACTTGTCATCGGCTCCGGCCCGATCATCATCGGCCAGGCAGCCGAGTTCGACTATGCGGGCACCCAGGCCTGCCGTTCCCTGAAGGAGGAGGGCATCGAGGTAGTTCTTTTAAATTCCAATCCGGCCACTATCATGACCGATAAGGATATCGCGGATCGTGTATACATCGAACCGCTGACTGTCGAGGTGGTAGAGCAGCTGATTCTGAAGGAGCAGCCCGACAGTGTACTGCCGACCCTGGGCGGTCAGGCAGGACTGAACCTTGCCAT
>USDU01000187.1 GCA_900553635.1 uncultured Lachnospiraceae bacterium
CAGAGATTTCATCTGCTGGATACCTTCTGGGTTATGGTTGTTCCGTTCTCCGTTGTAACGTATTACATCATCGTAGGACGAACGTTCTTCAACAACAGTATCCCGGAGGATCTCTGGGAGGCGGCGCAGCTGGATGGATGCGGATATCTTGGCTTCTTCTTCAAAATTGTCCTTCCACTTTCCAAAGCCGTTATCGCTGTTATTGCTCTGTGGGCAGCAGTAGGACAGTGGAACTCCTACTTTAATGCATTGATTTATATTCGAAGCGAAAGTCTGCAGCCGCTGCAGATTGTCCTTCGAAGCATTCTGGTCGGCAATCAGACCATGAGTGCCATGAGTACCGGCGCTGCAGCCGTTGAGGCAAAGCAGATGGCCGACCTCATCAAATACGCGATCATCGTGGTTTCCTCCGCGCCGATCATGTGTATGTACCCATTAGTGCAGAAATACTTCAATCAGGGTGTTATGCTCGGATCACTAAAAGGCTGATCCTGCGGACAGGAGAGAAGTATTGCAAATAAAAAATCATAAAGGAGAGATGATGATGCGAAAGAAAACAAAAATGGCCTGGAGCGTTGCTCTTTCGGCCGCAATGGCAGCTGGACTGCTTGCAGGATGTGGAAGTAATGGAGGAACGGAAAGTACGAGTGGAAGCACTGCAGCAAGTTCTGCAAAGACAGAATCTTCTGCCAGTGACACGACAGATACCAGTGACCGCCCAACCTACAAAATTGCAACAGTAAGATGGACCGATACCTGGCCGACCGATTTCCTGAAGGAAGGAGTCATGAAGGAAATCGAGGACAAGATGAATATCAACATCGACTGGCAGGTTTATTACAACAGTGACTGGTCCGAGCAGAAATCTCTGCTGCTGGCTTCCGGAGACCTCCCGGATGCATTCCTTGGATCTATCTGCTTAACACAGGCAGATATGGCACAGAACAAATCGGCATTCCTGGATCTGACAGATCTGATCGAAAAAGATATGCCAAACCTGAAAGCAGCCTTTGAGGCTGATCCGGAACTGAAAGCAGTCTGCACCAGCCGTGACGGAAGAATCTACAGCTTACCGAAGAAGCTTCCGCTTCGTCCGAAGGTTTGCGGCGATGTTATGTGCATCAACCAGGAATGGCTGGATAACTTAGGACTGGAAACTCCGAAGACCTATAAAGAACTGGAAGAGGTTCTTGTTAAATTTGCGACAGAAGATGCTGACGGCGATGGCGATCCAACCAATGAGATCGGTATCACAAATGCAGCAGGCAGCGGACTGTTAAGCGGTGATCTGCGCCACATCCTTTCCCCGTTCGGAACCATGGTAAGCCGTGACGGAAACTACATGGGACTGAATGGCGAAGGAAAACCGGTCTTCATGCCGATGGAAGAAAATTACAAAGAAGCAGTAAAATGGATGCGTCAGTTATGGGAAGAGGGCGTTGTTGACCCAGAGTACTTCACACAGGATGGCTCCATGCAGACAGCAAAACAGCAGGCTGATGGCGGTTCTCAGGTAGGTCTTATCTTTGGATGGACTGCAGACGCTCAGGTTGGTCCGAACGTAAATCAGTTTAAGACTCTTGAGGCAGTAGAAGGCTACGATGGAAACCACTACGTAGAAGCAGCAACCAATTACCTTGATATCTCCGACCGTGAGCTCATGATCTCCAAAGACTGTAAAGATCCTGACACCCTGCTGAAGTGGGCAGATGAATTTTACACCGATCTTGCATCGTTACAGACCTTCTATGGTTCCGTTGGAAGCCAGATCACAGACAATGGCGACGGAACCTACAATGTAGATGTACCAAGCGATGGATCTTCTCTGGATACCTCTGCATGGTCCAACTCCTTACGTGATTTCGGTCCGAAATACATGAACGAGGATTTCTATGACAAAGTTTCTCTTCCGGAGGATCAGGGCGACGGTGTCAAACTGGCCGATGATGCAATCAATGAGAAATACGTTGATACTGAGAAAAACTGTGGATTCCCGATGGTTCAGTATACCGACGAAGACCTTTCCAGAATCACGGCAATCGGAACCGATATCTATAAATATGTAGAAGCACAGTATGCGCACTGGGTAGTAGACGGCGGCATCGATGATGAGTGGGATTCCTACATCGATCAGCTGAAAGCTATGGGCATTGACGAGTTCCTTCAGATTCAGACAGATGCTTACAATGCATACAAAGAAAATCTGGCAAAATAAACAGAAAAAATATTACCTGTAAGAAGCAGGCGTTGATCCGGCGGGTCAATGTCTGAAGTGCAAAACAGCAGGAGAAACGGCAGGCCAGAAATGACCTGCCGTTTTTGACAAAAGGAGGATTTTTACATGTTTTTGGAAAAAGAGGGTAAGTTAATTTATTCTTACGATGGCGAGACCGTCTGCATCGAAGCGTGGGGGAAAGATGCACTGCGTGTGCGCGCGACAAAAAATCGAAGCTTTACCGGCCGCGACTGGGCGCTGGAAGCAAAGGACGCGCATGCGGGAGAGGTTGAAATCTTTGAGGATCCATCAGCAAAAGGCGGAGCCTTTGCCAATATGTACGAGGGAACGGATACTTCCTACGGAAAAATCACAAATGGAAAGCTTCATGCAGTGATCGATTCCGGCAGCGTCATTACGTTCTATCATGAGGATGGAAGAGTTCTGTTAAAGGAGCATTTCCGCCGTCTGCGCGATGAGGAAAGCATGCCGCTCAACATCATGGGACGCGAGTACAGCAACGGCGTCGGGGATAATTTCCGTATTGTAACGCGGTTTGTGGCAAGAAAAGGCGAGAAAATCTTCGGAATGGGACAGTATCAGCAGCATGAGCTGGATCTGAAGGGCTGTATGCTGGAGCTGGCACAGAGAAACTCACAGGTCAGTGTTCCGTTCTATCTTTCCAGTATCGGCTACGGCTTCTTATGGAACAATCCGGGCGTCGGACAGGTGATGTTTGCGAATAATGGAACGGAATGGGTAACGGAATCCGGGAAAGAAATCGATTATCTTGTGATTGCAGGTGATACGCCTGCCGAGATCGAGGAGAATTATATGACGCTGACCGGAAAACCGCCGATGATGCCGGAATATGGCATGGGCTTCTGGCAGTGTAAGCTCCGCTACTGGAATCAGGAACAGCTTCTGTCTGTAGCAAGAAAATACAAAGAGCTTGGCGTACCGCTTGATGTGATTGTCGTCGATTTCTTCCACTGGACGAAGCAGGGCGAGTTCAAATTTGATCCGAAATACTGGCCGGATGTGCCGGGCATGTGCCGCGAATTAAAGGAGATGGGAATTCAGGTTGTTGTGTCGGTATGGCCGACCGTTGACATTTATTCCGAAAACTTCGAGGAGATGAAAGAGAAGGGTTATCTGGTTCGCACGGAGCACGGTGTACCGCTGACGATGCTCTGCGGCGGAAATGAAGTTTTCTTCGATGCGACTAACCCGGATGCAAGAACATATGTCTGGGAGAAGATCAAGAAAAATTATTATGATCAGGGTGCCAAGCTCTTCTGGCTGGATGTGGCAGAGCCGGAATACAGCGTTTATGATTTCAAGAACTACCGTTATCAGCTCGGAAGCGTACAGGAGGTCGGAAATATTTATCCGAAATATTATCTGAAAGCGTTCTATGACGGCATGACGGCAGAAGGCGATACCATGCCGATCAGCCTGATCCGTTCTGCCTGGGCAGGCAGCGCGAAATATGGTGCACTCGTATGGTCAGGCGATATTGTAAGTACCTTTGAGTGCTTCCGGCGCCAGGTACAGGCAGGTCTTAACATGGCGGTTGCCGGTATTCCGTGGTGGACCACTGATATCGGCGGCTTCCACGGCGCAAGAACCGACGACCCGGATTTCCATCGTCTGTACATCCGCTGGTTTGAGTACGGATGCTTCTGCCCTGTCATGCGTCTGCACGGAAACCGCAACCCACAGGAGGGCTACGGTGCAGAACAGATCGGATCCGGCAGTGACAATGAGATCTGGAGCTTTGGTGATGAGGCATATGAAATTTCCAAGAAATACATTTTCCTGCGTGAGCGCCTGAGAGATTATATCCGGGTACAGATGAAGAAAGCACATGAGGACGGAACCCCGGTGATGCGGCCTGTTTTCTATGATTTCCCGACAGATCCGGAGAGCTGGAATGTGGAGGACGCTTATCTGTTCGGACCGGATCTCTATGTTGCACCTGTGATGGAGGATCACGTAACGGAGCGCGAGGTTTATCTTCCGGCCGGAACGGCATGGTTTAACGCATGGACCGGAGAAAAGTATGAGGGAGGACAGAAGGTAACGGTTGCTGCTCCGATGGATACTATTCCGGTATTCGTAAAGGAAGGAGCAGATGCAGAAAAGCTGCTGAATATTTTCTCTGAATAAGAGAATGTTCCCGTTCACCGGTGCCAGGCGAACGGGAACAGAAAATCCTGTTCCTGCCATGTGAAACACGGACTCTGCATGGACAAAGCCGGAAAATATGGTATAATGGGCTGTGTTACAAAGAACATAGCTGCAAATGCATTCCGTGAGTGTAAAAGGACTGCCGGAGCTGCGCGGTAAGGTGCGGCGTCCGGCAGTCGCTCTGCAGAAAGAAAAAAGGAGGGGTGGATGCGCTTATGAATCTCTGGCAGAAAGGAAAACGAAGGATGCTGCATAGCGTTCGAATACGCAGTTTGAAGGATACGTCCCTGCGGCTTGGAACTCCGGTTTTTCTGGTCCTGATGGGGCTTATTGTCTGCCTGCTCTGGGGCGTTTGGGAAAACCGCAAGCTGGCAGATAAATATATTGCCGATACGGCAAAGCTCTATGTCGATCAGATCAACCGTGATATGTCGCAGATCAACAGTGAACTGATCTATCTGCTGGATTCTGACAGCAATATCAAAGAAATCCCGGATCAGATAACATCGACAGATGCTCAGTATTATGAAATGGAGCAGACGCTGCGGGAGCGAAACCGTGTGCTGAAAATCCGTTACC
>USDU01000188.1 GCA_900553635.1 uncultured Lachnospiraceae bacterium
GAAGCGCGCAGAAGCTCTGCGGCTTTTTCGCGGTCGCAGCCGGTACATTCCTGCAGAATGCCAAGGGAGCGTTCCACCAGCTTTTCATTATTGGGACGCACATCAACCATCAGATTCTGGTAGACCTTTCCCAGCTTGATCATGGTGCAGGTGGAGATCATATTGAGGATCAGCTTCTGGGCGGTTCCGGCCTTCATCCGTGTGGATCCGGTGATTACTTCTGGGCCGGTGACCGCCTCTATGGGGATCTCCGCATGGGAGGAAATAGCGGCATGGGAAACACAGGCGACGGAGCCTGTCAGTGCGCCGATGGAGCGGGCATAGTCCAACGCTCCGATGACATAGGGCGTGCGTCCGCTGGCAGCCAGTCCCACCAGTGCGTCGCGGGAGGTAAAGCCGTGCGAAAGTAGATCCTGCTTTCCGTTTTTGGGACTGTCCTCGGCGCTTTCACTGGAATCGCGGAGCGCGGAATCTCCGCCGGCGATAATGCCCTGAACCAACAGGGGCGAGACTCCGTAGGTGGGCGGACATTCCGAAGCGTCCAGTACTCCCAGCCGGCCGGAGGTGCCGGCGCCGATGTAGTACAGGGAACCGCCGTTCTGGAGCCGCTCGCAGATTCCGTCAATGAGTCGCGCGATATCCGGCAGCGCCGTTTCCACGGCCTGAGTTACGGCGGCATCCTCCTGATTGACGGTACGCACCATATCCAGGGTGCTCATGGAATCTATATGCATAGTTCTCGGATTTCTCTGTTCTGTTTCCAGGTTTTTTAAATTCATAGAAAGTCCCTCCCTTCTGATAAGAAAATTATAGAAAATGTGAAACATAAATACAATCATTTTCAAAAAGAATAAAATTTAATTTCACATTTTGAAAAAGATATGCCATACTACAGAAAAGAAAAGCAGGAAGAGAGGGAAAAACATGAGTGTTTTAATTAAGCTGCGGGATCAGAGAAATCTATCGGAGGCAGAAAATCAGGTGCGGGAATATATTTTGCGGTATCCCAAACGGGTGCTGGAATACACGGTGTATGATCTGGCCAGAGAATCCTTCACTTCACCGGCCACCATCGTACGTCTGTGCAAAAAGCTGGATATTAAAGGCTTTTCCAGGTTGAAGGTACTGCTGGCGGAGGAAACAAAATATTTCCAGAATATTAAGCTGAATCTGCTGGATACGACCACCATTGAAAAGGACGATTCCCCGGGGGCTATCATTGATAAAATCACAAACATCTCCATCAAAACGATAGAAGAAACGCGGGTACTGGTCAACGAAGAAGCGCTGCTTCGGGTGGCCAGACTTATGAAAGACGCCAATATCATAGATTTCTACGGGATTGGCGCTTCCAGTCTGGTAGCTGTGGACGGACAGTTCAAATTTATGAGAATCGGCAAAAATGTCATCGTACACCAGCATTATGATCGGCAGTATGTGCAGGCGGTTAATTCGGACGCCTCCCATCTGGGAATCATCATTTCCTATTCGGGAGAAACAAAGGAAATGCTTCAGATAGCGGGAATTTTGCAGAAAAACGGGACGCCGGTGGTGGCGGTGACCTCTTCCGGAGAGAATTCCCTGAACCGGATTGCGGATCATAATCTCTTTGTGACGGCCAAGGAAACAGTATTTCGAAGCGGGGCCATGGCCTCCAGAACGGCTCAGCTTTATGTGATCGATCTGCTGTATGCCATCTATTGTTCTCTGGATTATGACGAAATTATACAAAAAATTCAGAAAACAAGAATTGATCAGGTCAAATAAACCGATGACAGCGTAAATTTCTTTCTTAAACTGAAATAAAGTTTCAACATAAACACAGAATGTTGACACATAATTTCGGATTTGCTATGTTGAAATCAGAAAGGGGGCAGAAAAAATGATTACCATTGCAAGAATCGATGAACGCCTGATACACGGTCAGGTGGGCTATGCCTGGTCTGTGGTATATAAAAGCGACGCAATCATGGTAATTGATAATGAAATTTCGAAAGATAAATTTCAGATCAGCCTTTTGCAGATGGCGTGTCCGGCGGGGGTAAAATGCTTCGTCTGCGATGAGGATAAAGCGGTGGAGCTGCTGAACAAGTACGCGAAAAAGAAAATTTTTGTGGTTGTAAAGCATCCGGGAACGCTTCTTCATATTTATGAAAAGGGGGTAAAGCTGGAAAAAATCAATGTAGGAGGACTGTATTTTAAGGAGGGAAGACCCATTTCCGCAGAGGCGATTTCTTCCGCAAAGGCAGCCCTGATGGGACCGCTTTCCAGTATCGGAGATTCGGTGTTCAAGGCCACCTTTATGACCATCTTCGCGGCTATCGGCGCGGCGCTGGCTCTGGATGGCAATCCCATGGGGCCGGTTATCTTTATCGTGCCCAATGTGCTCTTAAACGTATGCTCCAGATGGCTGTTTATCAAATACGGCTATGCATGGGGAACCAACCTTGTGGTAAAGATGAAGAGCAGCGAAATCATCGACAAGTTTGTGGAGGGCGCGACGATCGTAGGTATGATGGTGGTCGGAGCCATGATTGTGGGTTTTGTAAAGCTGAATATTGCCTGCGTATGGAATATCGGTGAGAAAGAGATTATCCTTCAGGATATTATCAATTCCCTGATGCCGAGCCTGCTCCCGCTTCTGCTGGTGCTTGGATATTATCGGATTATGGTAAAGAATAAAAAGGGAATGTATATCTGTATTATCGCAAGCTTTGTACTTGGCATTGCCGGAAAGGCGGTAGGTCTCTTCTGATGAATCAAAGAGGAAAAGATGTTTTAGAGAAAATCAAAGGAAAGCTGATTGTATCCTGTCAGGCTCGGGTCGGCTGGCCCATGTATGGCGCCGATATTATGGCCGCCTTCGCGGCGGCCGCCGAGCAGGGAGGAGCAGCAGGAATCCGTGCCACGGGTGTAGATAATATCACCCGTATCAGGGAAAAAGTACATTTGCCGATTATCGGTATCAACAAACAGTTCAGCGATGAATATGAAGTCTACATAACGCCAACTTATCAGAGCGCGGCGGATATTCTGGAAACGGGAGCGGAAATTATCGCGCTGGACGCGACGCCCCGGAGACGGCCGGGCGGCGAAACACCGGAAGAAATTCTGAGACAGATTCGCGAGCATTATCCGGATGCGTTGGTTATGGGAGAAATTTCAACACTGGAAGAGGCAGAACGTATCATTCCCATGGGGTTTGATCTGATTTCCACCACTCTGTCGGGGTATACCCGGGAAAGCCAGGAGGTGAAAGCCGTGAATCTGGATCTGATTCGCCAGATTCACGCAATTACGGATATTCCCATTATTGCGGAGGGTAAGATCCGCTGTGAACAGGAGGCGGTGGAAGCCCTGAAAGCAGGAGCGCATGCAGTCGTGGTGGGAACCTCCATTACCAGGCCGGAAATCATTACGGAGCGCTATGTGGAGGCTATCCGCGAGGCGGAAGACTGAGCCCGGTGTCGAAACCCTGCCGCGCGCATATACTACTACAAAAAGGATATCCCCATGAAATATGACGACGAACTGCAATCCGGTTTCGGAATGTATCAGGCATATCCGTTTTACCCTTTTCTGCCGTGGGAGGATGAGAAAACGCGCGATCAGAGACGCTTTCGGGAGCTGTATCCAATGCTTGCAAGACGTATTCAGCCGTTGGTAGAGAAGGCCTGCGATATGCAGGAGTACGAGGGCAGCTTCATGTTTGACGAATATCCGGATCAGCTGATGATCCGGCGCGTAAGCCGCAGCATTTACGAGCGGTTGGATAAGAGCGCGTATCAGGATGATTTGATGATGCAGGAGGTCAACGGGCGGAACTGGCTGGAGGATTTCGTGACGGTGATGCTGTTGAATGAGATGTACAGCCGGAGATGCCGCAGACGGGATCGGCGGTGCGGCGGAATTTATTAAAAAAAGAGGATTCGTGCTTTGTGTTATTCAGGCAAAGTACGAATCCTTTTCTTTTTCTGAAAAGACAGTTCAGGCAAATTGGTCAGCAAAATGTGTAAGTGCCCGGTTAATAGCCTGAGCCAGTCCATCCTGATCAATATCGGCGGTTACATAATCTGCAATAGCCTGCACCGTTGTCATGGCATTTCCCATGGCGATGCCGAAGCCGGCGGCCCGGATAAGCTCAATGTCGTTCATGCTGTCGCCGATGGCCACCGCATTTGAAAGATCCGTGTGATAATGGTCAAGCACCCGTTTGGCACCAATTATTTTGCCGTTTTCCCGGGGAATGATATCGGCTCCGCCCAGATTGTCGCCCATGTAGAGCAGCTTTACTTCCGGAAAATGCGCCTGCAGGTCGTCGATAGCTTCTCTGGAGTCCGCAAGGAAGAAGGAAGGAACCCTTTTCTCATACAGCTCCAGAAAATCCTTCCCGTGCCGGGGAGCCATGGCTTTCCGTGCCGGAGAAATATTTTTCATAAAGCGGTCGATATTGGAGGTGTACCAGATATTGTTGTAGCCGCAGGTCAGGCAGTACTGCTTTTCCAGCACATAATCCAGAATCCGTTTCTGAAGCTCCGGATCGAAATATTTTTCCCAGACCAGCTTTCCTTCGATCTCCACAATCGCACCGTTGGAGCTGACAAAACAGTCTGGTGTAAAGTGTTCCCGTAACTCCTCCGGCAGTTGGGAAGTCCGCAGGGAGCGTCCACTGGCAATTGCCACAGGGCAGCCCTTTTCTTGAAGCATTTTCAGAGCGGCAACAGCGCTTTCCGGAATGGAAGCGGTCTGATGACTGAAGATTGTGTTATCATAATCAATAAAAAATACAGGCTTCATAGTAATCTCCTCAAAATCCATAGCAATACAAAGAATATTATAGCGTATTTGCGAAAATAAGGGAAGAAGCGAAAAACAAAATCGTGTAAGTAATGCAGAGTTTTCTCCTGAAAATGGGCATTTTTCGTGAAATATACGGTATTTACAAATAGAAAGTTTGTGGTATACTAAACTAAGA
>USDU01000189.1 GCA_900553635.1 uncultured Lachnospiraceae bacterium
ATACGAGGTGCTGCCGGGCTGGAAATGCGACATCCGCGGCATCAAGAAGTACGAGGATCTGCCGGAAAACTGCCGCAAGTACATCGAGTTTATCGAGAAGCACATCGAGTGTCCGATCACCATGGTATCCAACGGACCGGGCCGCGACGATATCATTTTTCGCAATAAATAAGGTACGTTATGATTGATACAGTTATTTTTGATATTGGTAAAGTCCTGATGGATTACAGCTGGGATCAGTATCTGCATGGAATCGTGCCGGATGAGATCCCATACAGAACGCTGGAGGAAGCAGTGTTTCTGAACCCCTGTTGGGAAGAGCATGACAAGGGTCTGATGACAGAGGAAGAGGAACTGTGGGATTTTATATCCAACGCGCCGGATTATGAGCCGGAGATTCGTGCTGTCTATGAGAATCTGGGACAGTGTACCTGGAACTTTTCCTATGCGAACGCATGGATTGGGGAGCTGAAGGCCCGGGGGCTGAAGGTATATGCCCTGTCGAATTGGCAGAAGCGGATCTTTGAACAGAATGAGGAGACCATGATGGGATTTTTAGGACAGATGGATGGATATCATCTTTCCTATCGAACCCATAAGAATAAGCCCGATCCGGAGGCGTTCACAGGCCTTTTTGAGGCTTACGGCATCATTCCGGAGCAGGCCGTGTTCATCGACGACAACATGCCGAATATCGAGGCGGCGAAGAAGCTGGGGCTTCACGCTATCCGCTTTGTGTCTTATGAGCAGGCGAAAGAAGAACTGAATACATTTCTGTAAAAGTGAAGGCCCGCACGGAACAACGTGCGGGCCTTCTTTCGGCTTTTTACTTTTTCAAATACCGCGCCAGCATGATGCAGGCGTAGATGAAAACAGGTACAAAAATCGTGCATACAATCGAGGCCTTCAGCCAGAGCTTCCCGGCGGTGGGGTCCACGAACGCGAATACCAGGGTCATCAGATACATGCCTGCCAGCAGGATTACGCCGATGAGGGCCAGAATCCGTTTACATTTATTGTCTTTCATAGCAGTTTTTCTATAGAAGAATCCTTTCTGTCTTAGTTCCGGGATGCTGGTTTTCAGTTTCCCTCTCTTTTATTTATCACAAAAAAGAAAAAAGCGCAAATACTTTGTATAAAAGAATGAGGTAGGGATATACTAACATCAGACAAAAGAGAAACGAATTACTTATATCCTCCCCTTTAGCAGATCACCCCGAAGCGCCAGGAACGCTTCGGGGTGATTTCGTCTGCGTACCGGAAAAGGAAAGGACAGATTTGGGCCGGAACATGGCCCGGAATACAAAATACAGCTTGATTTTTAATATCTGTCCTGCTATATTTAGAAGATAGAAATGTTTTAAGCAAAGGATGGAGATTAAATTATGGCATTACTGAAACAGTGGCGCGATATGGCCTACGATGAGAAAGCGAATAAGGGTGACATCCAGAGATTCTGGGCGAACTATTTCAATATTGAGAAGGGCATCTACGAGCAGCTTCTGACCGATCCGGATACCGAGGTAAAGGGTACCGTCAAGGAGCTGGCAGAGAAGTACGGACAGAGCGTGATGACCATGACAGGCTTCCTGGATGGTATCAACGATAGCCTGGTAGAGCCGAACCCCATCGAGGAGATGGAGGAGGACACCGTCGTATCCCTGAAGTTTGACAAAGAGAAGCTGTACAAGAACATGGTAGACGCCAAGGCAGACTGGCTCTATGAGCTGCCCCAGTGGAAAGAGATTTTCTCTGAGGAGAAGCTGCATGAACTGTATTTGGAGCAGAAGAAATCAAACACTATCGTAAAGGGACCGAAGATCGGCCGTAACGATCCTTGCCCTTGCGGAAGCGGAAAGAAATACAAGAAGTGCTGCGGAAAGAATGCATAAGGCGCAGGAGGAGAAGATTATGAAAATCACATTGAAAGACGGCTCCGTAAAGGAGTATGCAGAGAGCAAATCCGTATATGAGATTGCCCGGGACTTAAGCGAAGGCCTGGCGCGCATGACCGTAGCAGGCGAGGTAGACGGCGAGGTTGTAGACCTGAGAACCGTGATCGATAAGGATTGTAACCTGAACATCCTGACTCTGAAGGATGAGAAGGCTTTGTCTGTACTGCGTCACACCGCAAGCCACGTGATGGCACAGGCTGTAAAGCGTCTGTACCCGACCGTAAAGCTGGCCATCGGACCTTCCGTGGCCGACGGCTTCTACTACGATATGGATTTTGAGACTCCGCTGACCTCCGACGACTTTGAGAAGATCGAGGCCGAGATGAAGAAGATCATCAAGGAGAACCTGGAGATCGTACGCTTCACCAAGCCCCGCGAGGAGGCTATCGCATTTATGAAGGAGAAGGGTGAGCCCTACAAGGTAGAGCTGATCGAGGACCTTCCGGAGGATGCGGAAATCAGCTTCTATCAGCAGGGTGAGTTCGTGGACCTGTGCGCAGGACCACACCTTAAGAGTACCAAAGACGTAGGTAAGGCTTTCAAGATCATGAGCCTGGCAGGCGCGTACTGGAGAGGCGACGAGCACAACAAGATGCTGACCCGTCTTTACGCTACCGCATTCCCGAAGAAGGAAGAGCTGGAAGCATACATCACCATGATGGAGGAAGCAAAGAAGCGTGACCACAGAAAGCTTGGCAAGGAGCTGGGCCTCTTTATGATGCACGAAGCAGGACCGGGCTTCCCGTTCTTCCTGCCGAAGGGAATGACACTTAAGAATACCCTGATCGACTACTGGAGAGAGATCCACAAGAAGGCAGGCTACGTGGAGGTATCTACCCCGATTATCCTGAACAGAAGCCTGTGGGAGACCTCCGGACACTGGGATCACTATAAGAATAACATGTACACCACCGTCATCGACGGCGAGGATTACGCGATCAAACCGATGAACTGCCCGGGCGGCGTTCTGGTTTACGCGGCAGAGCCCCGTTCCTACCGTGACCTGCCCCTGCGTGTGGGCGAGCTGGGTCTGGTACACCGTCATGAGAAATCCGGCCAGCTTCATGGTCTCATGCGTGTGCGCTGCTTTACACAGGACGACGCGCATATCTTCATGACGCCGGAGCAGATCAAGGACGAGATCAAGGGCGTAGTAGCTCTGATCAACGATACCTATTCCATGTTTGGATTTAAGTACCATGTAGAGCTGTCCACCCGTCCCGAGGATTCCATGGGAAGTGATGAGGACTGGGAGATGGCTACAGCAGGCCTTAGAGACGCTCTGGACGAGCTGGGTATGCCTTATGTAGTAAATGAGGGCGACGGCGCGTTCTATGGCCCGAAGATTGATTTCCATCTGGTAGACTGCATTGGCCGTACCTGGCAGTGCGGAACCATTCAGCTGGACTTCCAGCTGCCCCAGCGTTTTGAACTGGAGTACGTGGGAGCAGACGGCGAGAAGCACCGCCCGATCATGATCCACCGCGTGGTATTCGGTTCCATCGAGCGTTTCATCGGTATCCTGATCGAGCATTTTGCAGGCGCGTTCCCCACCTGGCTGGCTCCGGTTCAGGTACGTGTACTGCCGATTTCCGACAAGTATATGGATTACGCAGAGCAGGTAAAGAAGTCTCTGGATGAGGCCGGTATCCGTACCGAGCTTGACAAGCGCGCGGAGAAGATTGGCTACAAGATCCGTGAGGCACAGACCGCGAAGATTCCGTATATGCTGGTGGTAGGTCAGAAGGAAGAGGAAGAGGGCGCTGTCTCTGTCAGAAGCCGCGAGGCCGGAGATCAGGGAGTAAAGGCTCTGAACGCTTTCATTGCTGATGTGAAAAAAGAGATTGAAACCAAAGGCAGAGAAGCATAAAATTGTTTGAACGCAGATTCCCCCGCCCGGAGGCGTAAGCCTTCCGGCGGGGGATTTTCATAAAGGAGAATCGATATGATACAGGATATTGCGCCGCATATCTATCACAATGAATACTGCCCGGAGAAGCCGGACGCAGACAGCTATCTGATGTATTTTGAGAGACATAACGCGCTGGCCCGCTGGGATGGGGTGGAGATTGCATTTCCCAGATTCCGGGATTTTCCGGAGGTGAAGACGGAGCTTTCGGAGAACATCATCTATCTGTTCACAGTGGATGATAAGAGATTCTATCTGGTAAAGGAACTGGCCCTGCCGGAACGCAAGGACTTTCGGCTGGAAAGTAACCGGAGATTTCGGGACGCACAGCCTCAGTGGTTATCCTTCGCCGGCATCACTGGCTATCAGCTCTGGCACTGGTACGACGTCCGCAAGTACTGCGGCCACTGCGGCAGCCCCATGGTGCATGACGCAAAGGAGCGCATGATGCGCTGCCCGGACTGCGGCCAGATGGAATACCCGAAGATTTCTCCGGCAGTCATCGTGGGTATTCTACATAAAGATAAGATTCTGATGTCTAAGTATGCGGGCCGGGATAATATCACCTACTACGCGCTGATTGCGGGATTTACCGAGATCGGCGAGAGCATCGAGGAGACCATCCGCCGGGAGGTCATGGAGGAAGTGGGTCTGAAGGTCAAAAATATCCGCTACTACAAGAGCCAGCCCTGGTCCTTCTCCGAGACAGTCCTGATGGGCTTTTTCGTGGATCTGGACGGTGATGACGAGACCGTCACCCTGGACACCGAGGAGCTGGCTACTGCCGAATGGTTCACGCGGGAGGACGCGCCGCCCCAGCCCCTGAATATCAGTCTGACCAGTGAGATGATCTGGCAGTTCAAGAATGGGAAGGTGTAAAAAAACACCTTTCCCGTAAAAAAATAAGGTCAAAAAATCCAGTATTTATGCGGCTTTTGGAGATTCTGAAAAGAAAATGAAAAAAAGTTGAAAAAAGTGCTTGACTTTTCTTCGGTTATAAGGTTATAATAAGCAAGTCGGTTGGGACAGCAAGTCAAAACCGAGAACAAAATGGGATCTTAGCTCAGCTGGGAGAGCATCTGCCTTACAAGCAGAGGGTCATAGGTTCGA
>USDU01000190.1 GCA_900553635.1 uncultured Lachnospiraceae bacterium
ACCGCCACCCCAGGCCTTCAGCTCACTGCGCTCAAAGGAAGTGCAGACCGGCAGCACGATATCGCAAAGCTTCGCCGTATCCGTCAAAAACAGATCCGTATCCACCAGGAAATCCAGCGTCTTCAACGCTTCCGCCAGCCGGTCGCTGCCCGGCGCTATCCGGTGGTTCAAACCAAAGCCCACCAGCGCCCGAAGCTTATAGGGCTTCTCCTCCCGGATCTGTCTCGCCAGATCCGTAAACTGTGCCTCGTCAATCAACGCATGCCACAGCGGATATTTCTCGCCGCCCACCGGCGGCCGATCCAGCTTTTCATTCGCTTTCCCGGCGAATTCCTTTTCCCGGGTGGAAAAGCCTGCTGCCTGATAATTATAACTGAATTGCACCGGAATCTGCCCACCCGGCCGGTCAAAAGAGCCGGTAATGGCCGACAGGGCCATAATCGCCCGATAGCTCTGGAACCCATTCCTGTGATGGGCGATGGGCGCGGCGCTCTCGTTGATTGCAAGGGGCAGATTCTGTCCAATGAGTTTCGCTGCCTCTACCACCTGCCCGGCAGGCACACCGGTCAGACGCTCCACCTTCTCCGGTGTAAATTCCTTTACATAGGCCGCATACTCCGAAAAGCCGTAGACATATTTTGATACATATTCCCGGTCATACCAGCCATGTTCCATCAGCTCATGGGCCAATCCCAGCGCCAGCGCCCCGTCCGTGCCGGGATGAGGACGCAGATGCAGATCCGCAAGCCTCAAGGACGCGGGCGTAATCCGGGAATCCACGATAATCACCTTCATGCCCTGCTTTTTCGCCGCTTCTACCCCGGCCGCCGCCAGATTCCGGGAATAATAGGGGTTATAGGCCCAGCCCAGAAACACGCCCGCCCGCTCCACATCCGGCTTGCACATCACATTGCCGGTCACGGTCAGCCATTGCAGAAAGGTGGAAAACATACAGCTGCCAGACTCCGTCATGTAGTTAGGCGTGCCAAACTCATTGGCAAGGCGGTGCAGCCAGGGGCGATACCATTTGGTATAACCGGAGAAAAATACGACTGCTTCGGGGCCGCTCTCCGCCCGGATCTTCAGAAGCTGTTCCGCAATACGGCGGTAGGCCTCCTCCCAGCTGATGGGCCGAAATTCCCCGCTGCCCCGTTCGCCCACCCGAAGAAGCGGCGTCTGAATCCGGTCCTTTCGGTACACATACTGCCTGGCCGCCAGCCCCTTGGCGCAGAGAAGCCCGTGGTTCTGGGGATGCTCCGCTGTTCCTTCTATTTTCACAATCTGCCCGTCCCTCACATAGGCATCGATGCCACAGTGAAAGGACGGGCAGCAGATATCACAAATCGTCCGTTTGATTTCTTCCATCTAGTTATCCCTTGTAAGTCTCTCTGCTGCTTTTCGGATGCGCTCCAGACCTGCCGTAAGGGTCGCCCTGGCACAGCCGAAATTCAGCCGTACAAACTGTCCGCTCCGCTCCCGGTAGGCATCTCCCATGGACAGCCGCACACCGGCCTTTTGAAAAAAGCCCGGTAATTCCTCTGCCGTAAATCCCAGCCCACTGCAGTCCAGCCACACCAAGAACATGGCCTCCGGGAAAATGGGTTTGATCTGAGGCAGGTATTTTCTCAGGTAATCCAGAATATAATCCCGGTTACCCTGCAGATAAGCCACCAGCTGATCCGCATAATCATCTCCACAGGTATAAGCTGCCTCCATGGCCACCAGGCTTAAGCAGCTCACACCCGGCGAGTTTTTAGAAAGTGCCGCACGGAACCGATTCCGCAGTGTCTCATTTTCTATGAAGATCACAGAAGCTGCCGTGCCTGCCACGCTGAAAGTCTTGCTGGGCGAGGTGCAGGTAATTGTCCGCCCGCAGAATTCCTTCGACAGGGACGCCAGCGGAATATGCTTTCTGCCGTCGTACACAATATCACCATGAATCTCATCCGACAGCATCAGTACTCCGTATTTCCCGCAGATTTCCCCTGCTTTCCGAAGCTCCTCTTCCGTAAAGCAGCGGCCCTCCGGGTTCTGGGGATTGCAGAACATCCATATCCGGCAGTCACGAACCTTTTCCTCGAAATCCGCCCAGTTGAATTCATACCGGCCATCCCGAAGCTCCATGGGACTGTCCACGGTCTCTCGGTCATTTTTCTCGATCACCTCAAAAAACGGATCGTAAATCGGCGTATTGATGAGAACCTTGTCGCCCAGCTCCGTAAAGGCCTGCACCGCCGTCGCCATAGCGCAGTCGATGCCCGGCGTCACGGTAATCCACTCCGGCTGTGCCTGGAAGCCATGCCGCCGCAGCTGCCAGGAAGCCGCCGCCTGAAGACAGGACGCGGACGGACGCACATAGCCGTAAATGCCGTGATCCACGCAGGTCCGAAGAGCCTCATTTACCTCGTCGGGCGCCCGGAAATCCGTGTCCGCCACCCAAAACGGAAGCAGCATGTCACTGCCGCTTCCGATATATTCCTCGCCCCATTTCGCGCTGTTGTGCCCGATGCGGGAAATGGTGGTGTCAAAATCATATATTTTTCCGCTCATACCTGAATCTCTTTCATCTTTATGAACTCATGATACCACATATCCTGCAGATATGCACGCACCATCTGGCGGACTACATTACGAATCCAAGCACCAGATAAATCACAACCGCAATCGCCGCAAAAGTCAGCGAATATGGCAACTGTGTCTTCACATGAGACACCACGTCACAATCACAGGAAGAGCAGGTCATAACCGTCGTATCGGAAATCGGAGAAGTGTGATCTCCAAATACCGCGCCGCCTGCGATGGCTCCGGTAATCAGCGCCACCGGCACGTTCAGCGTCAGTGCCATGGGCAGCAGCACCGGCATCATAATCGCGATGCTTCCCGCGCTGGTTCCCGTAGAGAAGGAAAGCAGGCAAGTGGCGATAAATGCAAGGGCCGTAAATACCGTCGGAGAAATGAGCTGTACCAGCACGCCAGACAGAAACTCCGCGGTTCCAAGCTCACCCAGAAGGTTGCTGAGGGCGTAGGCAAATACCATGATAGCCACGATGCCGGTCATGCTTCCGCAGCCCTGGAAAAAGACGTCCAGAGTCTCGCCAAACTTCATAACCTTGTGGATAGCCAGATCCAACATCAGATACAGGCTTCCGAAGAAGATACCCAGGATCAGTCCAGTCTCACTGTCGCCTGCTGTAAGGAAGTAAACCAGCGCGAAGCCAATCATAATCGCCAGAGACACCACCAGATAGCGGGCCTTGCCGGTACCCGGATGCTCCACCTCGCCATTCAGCGCGTCTGCGTCCGCGTCCGCAGCGTTCATGTAGGCTTCCTCCGCCTTCTTCATAGGGCCGTACTCAATATGTAACAGGGTAAATACAGCCACACCCACAACAGCCAGAATACAGTAGAAATTAAATCCAATGCTTCGAATCATCACAGAGGTCGGATCCGCCACGCCCTGCGCTTCAATAAAACTGGCGATATACGGACCGTAGGCCGCGATCGGAATCAGAATAGACATGGGCGTCGCCGTAGAATGCACGATCCACGCCGTCTTCTCCGGAGAGATTTTGAAGGCCTTGGTAAATGGTCTTGCGATGGCTCCGGTGATCATAACGCTCATGGTTCCGTCCAGGAACATCAGCACGCCGATAAGCCAGGTAAACAACTCCGCGCCGATGCGGGACTTGACCACGCTGCGCTTCGCAATCATAAAGTGGGTGAAGCCCTTTAAGCCGCCCGCCTTTTCAATCAGATAGAAGAGCCCGCCCAGCATCAGCAGAATGAAGATAATCGAGGTGCTGGAGTGGCTGGAAAACACGTCCACCATCATATCCTTGGTGCTGACCAGCACGCCGACCACATTGGGATTCAGGATAAAATTGCCCAGAAGCAATGCGATAAAAAGCGCAATAAATACATTTTTGGTCACCAGAGCCAGGATGATGGCTGCCAGAGACGGGAGAATACTATAGGTGCCATAATTCATTCGAAAATTCCTGCCTTTCCTCATTGGTTGCCACTTTGCAGTGGAAAGCTGTGGAGCATCTACACTGCTTTTTTTGCTATCATACCTTTATTAACCTACTTTGTCAATAGGTATTCTATAGTATTCCAAGTATTTTCAGGACCCAGTATCCCAGTCCCAGTACCCAACTGGTAAAAATGCCATACAGAATCACCGGCCCGGCGATGGTAAAAATCTTGCAGCCGATGCCGAAGACCTGGCCCTCCTTCTGGTACTCGATGGCCGGGGCCGCCACACTGTTAGCGAAGCCGGTAATGGGAACCAGAGCACCTGCGCCGCCCCATTTGGCAATGGAAGGGAAGATATTAAAGCCTGTCAGCACAGCGCTTAGGAGCACCAGGATCAACGAGCACCAGCTGCCGGCTGTCTCCTTATCAAGACCTACATTCAGGGCATAATTGATAATCCACTGCCCCATGCAGCAGATAATTCCGCCCGTCACAAAGGCCTTCATCATCTGGCTGCCAAGCCCGTGGGTGGGCGTCACATCCTTCACATACTGGTTATACTGCTGCTTCTCCGCCTCGTCCGGCTGCTGCCGCCGGAATTCCAGGAATTCTTTCATTGTATTTTCCTCCTAAAATCGGAAATAATAGTACAGAAACGACCCAACCGTCCGTCCCGCCGCCATGGACGCGATCATCAGCCCAAGCCCTCTGCGCAGATCCATCCGTCTGGTAAAAATCGGAACAATATTCACAATCTCTGTCAGCGCCATGGCCCAAGCTCCCACAAAAATTCCGGAAAACAGGCCGAAAATACCGGCACCGGCCTGTCCCAGCGGCAGTACCGTCTGATACACGCTGATTATATTGCCAAGAATAGCCCCCACGGAAATTGCATCCTCATACCAGAAAATATACCGGGCTGTGCGGGTCTGATCCGCAAACTCCGACACCAGTCCCAGCGCTATCATCAGCG
>USDU01000191.1 GCA_900553635.1 uncultured Lachnospiraceae bacterium
TACAGCCACCTGGTATCAGCCGGGCGGATCTTCTCATAATGGTTATAATGAACCCAGTCCTCATAGCTTACCGGAAGCGGATAGCCCAGCTTCTCAGCCAGCAGCTCCCGGAAATCGATCCGGTCCGCGCGGTCACGGATGCCTTCCCAGAACTCCAGTACTTCCTCCACATGCTCGTGGATCTCATACCGTCTCGCTCCGCCGTCGTAAATGATACATTTTTCAAAGAGCGGACTGCACATGGAAAGAGTCTCTCTGCGGAACTCCGGCGCTACGATACCGCCCTTCCAGTAGAAATCCACATCCGGCAGATTGATGCCGGACACGCCCTTGTCCTGGTAGGTGCTGAAAATACCCTCGTAATAAATGGTAATAAAGCCTTCAAACTCCGGCCAGAACTCCCGGATATCCCGGGTCAGCTCCTCCAGAATATCGATACCCTTGGTTCCGCCGATGGTGAAAATGATAATATTGCGAAGCTTCGCGCCGTGATCCCGATAGAAATCGGTCACGTAGCGGAGACAGTGAATCAACGTCTCGCCGCTGGCAATGATATCGCCGATCATCAGCGTGCTGTCTGGCACCATGGTCAGCTTGCTGTACTTGATCTCCAATCCCGCGATCTCCTCATTTTCAAAGACACGCTCACTGGACAGGAAGCTGATGTCATGAACACGGATGTGCTCCCGGTAACAGCTCTCCTCCAGCGGATAGTTGAGAGCGCCTCTCAAAATAGAGAGAATATTGGCGGTGGTCACCTTCTTCTGCTCCTTCAGATAATAAAGCATCTGGGATGTGGCGGAAATCAGGCAGTTATACACCTCATAACCTACGATCTCTGGTGTATTCAGAAGCTTTCTGGACTCTGCCTCTGATACAATATAATACTCATTCAGGTAGTTTCCGCCGTCCAGCCGATAACAGGCCACGCCCTGCTCGTCAAATTCCGGCACCAGAACCACATTCTCCCAGTTATTCATTCTAATCTCCTTCGCTTTGCTATATTTCACGTAACTTTTACGTTATCTTTACACATACCTTAGAATATATTAACGGGTCGGTCGGGTTCCGTCAAGGGGAATCAGGCGGAAATTCGACAATTTTTTTCCAATACAGGGTACTTATTTTTAAACGCCGAACACCTTCGCCGCCTTCTCCATCCGCTCCGCGTCGATGCCCTTCAGAGCCGTGTCATACTGCTCCGCAAACATGGTCTCGATGTCTTCGCTGGCCGGAAGCATATCAAATAGTACAGATAAGATTAATTTGCTAGTTCATAAAACATGCACTGAAATACAGAAAACCTGAATTCTGTTAGTTTCGTATAAGCCTATATTACTGCACTTTCTTCTCTCCCCGCTGCATATACAGATAACACCCGATACAAAGCACGATTCCCACCGCCGTAGAGATCGGCGCAGCCAGGCCGATGCGGGTCAGGCTGGCGTTGGGCTGGATGCTCATGTAGTAGGACAGCGGCAGACGGACCAGAAGGGTCTGAATTATGCCCTGTGCCATGACAAAGACGGTTTTGTTATTGCCGTTAAAGTAGCCCATCATGCTGAAGAGAATGGCGGTTCCCAGGGTCTCCGGGGCGAAGCCCTTCAGATAATCATAGCCTCTGGCGATAACAGATACGTCTGTGGTAAAGAAACCAGACAGCACGTCGCCCTTCAGAAGCACCAGGGCAAATACGACGCAGCCTACAGTAAGTCCCACGCCCATGCCGGTAAACATAGACTGCTTCGCCCGCTTGTGTTTACCTGCGCCTACATTCTGGGAGACGAAGGAAGCCATAGACTGCATCAGGGCGCTGGGTACCAGCATAGCGAAATTAACAATTTTGCAGGCTACGCCGTAGCCGGAAGATGCCTCCAGGCCCAGTCGGTTAATAAAGGCACAGAGGGCCAGGAAAGAACACTGGGTCATGATCTCCTGAAAGGCCAACGGCAGACCAATTTTCAGGAATCTCGGACACTGGGCGTTCCAACGGAAATCCTCTTTATTGATAGCAAAGGGCAGTCCCCGCTTCACCAGAAGCACCACCGCGAACACCACGCTGCAGGCCTGAGCCGCCACAGTCGCAATGGCCGCGCCCGCTGCGTCCATATGAAGACCGGCTACCAGCACCAGGTCGCCGACGATATTGATAATACAGGCCACCAACACGAAGAGAAGCGGGGAATTGCTGTCGCCCAAGCCGCGGAAAATGGCTGCCAGTACGTTGTAGGCCACGATGAAGAAAATGCCGGCTCCACAGATACGCACATAAGCTGCCGTCAGGCTTACCGCTTCCGCAGGTGCCTGCATCAGCACTGCGATGGGCCGCGCCAGTCCTACCATAATCAGAAACAGCACCACGGAAATTGCTGCGAACACCACGGTGCCTCCACCGATGGCCGGTCCGATGTACTGGGGCCGCTTTTCACCCAGATACCGGGCAATGAGCACGGTGATACCCATGGCAAGCTGAGTCACTGCAAATGTCACCAGGTTCAGTACCTGGCTGCCGGTGGAAACTGCAGAAAGTCCCGATGTAGAGCCAAAGCGCCCCACCACCAGCAGATCCACCGCTCCGTAGGCCGCCTGCAAAATCAGCGCGCCCAGCACCGGCATCATAAATGCTACTAATTTCTTTAATATACTACCCTGTGTAAAATCTGACTTATCGTTTGTCATAGGTCTCTCTCCTCCCACTCATAATCTGGTAAAACTTTTCGATGGTCGTAATCATCGTTTCAGCCTCCTCATCGGAAATGCTGTCAAAATACGGCAGCAGGGCGTTGAAATATTCCTCATCGTATTTCTGATGCAGCCTCTTCCCCTTCTCGGTAGCAGTAAGGAAGGTCACCCGGCCATCGTCCGGCGAAGCCATTTTCTGAAGATAGCCCTTTGCTTCCATCTCCTTGACCGTGCGGGTCACGCCGGGTCTTGGAATATTCAGGAACTCGCTGATATCGGAAATCCGGACCTGTTTTCCTTTCTCTTCCAGTTCCTGCATGCAATCCAGATATTGAATATAGGACGGCTGTACGCCCTCCGGCAGTGGGGGAAGCAGATCACGGGTTCGCTTCGCCATGTAGCAGGCGTCAAACATCTGCTTGATTAATCGATTGTTCATCTGTTTATCTCCTCACATATAGTTATCAAAGTTAATTACCATTGATAATTATATAGAGAATTGGATTTTTGTCAAGACCTATTTTATAAATAACTGGGGAACAAAAAACTACCCGGCAAAAATACCGGGCAGTTTTTATTCTTTACAATATTATTTTTACATCACCTTGCGGAACAACTCTTTCAGCTCTTCTACGCTGGTGTCCTTCGGGTTGCCCGGTCTACAGGCATCTGCATAAGCAGATTCTGCCAGGAAATCCAGATCTTCTTCCTTCAATGCTTCCAGCTTCGCGGGGATTCCCACGTCCTCTGAAAGCTTCCGGACAGCGTCTACAGCAGCTTTACGGTATTCCTCTACAGACATCTCGTCCACGCCCTTTACGCCCAGCGCTCTGGCGATTTCTCTGTATTTCTCGCCAGTGCAGTCCGCATTATACTCCATCACTATGGGAAGCATCATTGCGCATGCCACGCCGTGGGGAGTGTCATAGACCGCACCCAGGGTATGCGCCATGGAATGGGCGATTCCAAGACCTACGTTGGAGAAGCCCATGCCTGCGATGTACTGACCCAGAGCCATGCCCTCGCGTCCCTCGGCTTCGTTCTTTACCGCGCCGCGTAAGGACTTTCCGATGATCTCGATGGCCTTCAGATGGAACATATCTGTCATTTCCCAGGCTGCCTTAGTGGTGTAGCCCTCGATAGCATGGGTCAGGGCGTCCATTCCGGTGGCTGCGGTCAGGCTTGCCGGCATGTCTGCCATCATATCCGGATCAACCACTGCGATAATCGGCATATCGTGGGTATCTACGCACACGAATTTCCGCTTTCTCTCCACATCGGTAATGACATAGTTGATGGTTACCTCAGCAGCGGTTCCTGCTGTGGTCGGCACTGCGATAATCGGTACACAGGCATGCTTTGTGGGTGCTACGCCCTCCAGGCTTCTCACATCCGCGAACTCTGGATTGTTGATGATGATACCGATGGCTTTTGCGGTGTCCATGGGAGAACCGCCGCCAACGGCAATGATGTAATCAGCGCCCGTTGCCTTAAATGCCTCTACGCCGGCCTTTACGTTATCAATGGTCGGATTGGACTTAATGTCACAGAAAACCTCGTATGCCAGGCCTGCATCCTCCAGCACTTTGGTTACCTTTCCTGTGGTTCCGCGCTTGTAGAGACCCGGGCCGGTGCATACCAGCGCTTTGTGGAAGCCCCGATTCTTTACCTCTCCGGCGATTTCCTGAATCGCGCCAGCTCCATGATAAGAGGTCTCATTCAATGTAATTCTGTTTGCCATAATATATCGTCTCCTTTTTCTTTTGAACCAACCATTTCCCTCGTTATTATTTTAACGCTTTGTTTTAAAAAATCAAGAGTTGCCAAAGCAAATCTTTACTTTATAAATGCTTTGAACGCCAGATAATTCTCATACAGATCCGCCTTGGATACCACCTCCCAGGGCGAGTGCATGGAAATAACCGGAACGCCGATGTCTACGGTGTCGATGTTAAACTTGGCGATGAATTTGGCCACGGTTCCGCCGCCTCCTTCGTCCACCTTGCCCAACTCGCCGGTCTGCCATACCACGCCGTTCTCGTCGAACAGGTTCCGCAAATATGCAAGAAACTCGGCGTTGGCATCGTTGGACCCGCTCTTTCCTCTGGCTCCGGTGAACTTCATGATGCCTGCGCCGCAGGACAGGAATACGGAGTTGTTCTTCTCGCAGACCTCCGGGTAATTGGGATCGTATGCCGCCGTCACATCT
>USDU01000192.1 GCA_900553635.1 uncultured Lachnospiraceae bacterium
TCCCACACTCAGCACCTCCAGCGGGTGCTTAATATATCGATCGGTAATCTGTGAGATATGCACCAGACCATCCTGGTGAACGCCGATGTCCACAAATACGCCAAAGTCGATGACATTACGCACGGTTCCTTTCAGTATCATACCCGGCTTCAGATCCTTCATTTCCAATACATCCGTACGGAGAATGGGCTTCGGCATCTCATCGCGGGGATCCCGCCCCGGTTTTTCCAGTTCCTTGACGATATCTCGCAGAGTTAGCTCGCCGATTTCCAGCTTCTCTGCCAGATGCTTATAATCATGAATCTTCCCGGACAGGCCTTTAACGCCGCCCTTCTTCAAATCTTCTGTGGTGTAGCCCATGGTAGTCAGCAGCTTCTCGGCGCTGGCGTAGGACTCTGGGTGTACGCTGGTGGCGTCCAGAGGATTCTTGCCACCTGTGATGCGTAAGAAACCTGCACACTGTTCAAAGGTTTTGGGACCCAGCTTAGCCACCTTCAGAAGCTCTCTGCGGCTGCTAAAGCGACCATTTTCTTCCCGATAAGCTACGATATTTTTCGCCAGGGTTTTGTTAATACCGGACACATACTCCAGGAGCGGCGCAGAGGCCGTATTCAGGTCTACACCGACTTTATTTACACAATCTTCCACGACGCCGGACAAAACCTCTCCCAGCTTCTTCTGGTTCATATCATGCTGATACTGACCGACGCCGATGGAGCGGGGATCGATCTTCACCAACTCTGCCAGCGGATCCTGCAAGCGGCGGGCGATGGACGCGGCGCTTCGCTGTCCCACGTCGAAATTGGGAAATTCCTCGGTGGCCAGCTTGCTGGCGGAATAGACCGAGGCCCCAGCCTCATTTACAATGACGTAGCGGACCGGCGTGGGCAGCTCCCTGATGAGCTCCACGATAACCTGCTCGGACTCCCGGGAGGCGGTTCCGTTGCCCACAGAAATCAGCGTGATACCATATTTCGCAATCAGTTTTTTCAGGATAGCCTTGGCCTCTGCCACCTTGTTCTGGGGCGCCGTCGGGTAAATGACTATCGTATCCAGCACCTTGCCGGTGGCGTCCACCACAGCCAGCTTACAGCCGGTACGGAAGGCCGGATCCCAGCCCAGCACCACCTGACCCACGATGGGTGGCTGCATCAGGAGCTGCTTCAGATTTTTGCCAAAGACACTGATGGCTCCATCCTCCGCTTTCTCGGTCAGCTCATTTCTTATCTCACGCTCAATGGACGGCGCAATCAGACGGCTGTAGCTGTCCGCGATCACCATTTTCAGCACCGGCGTCGTATGCGGATTGTCCCGCACAATAACCTTCTTCTCCAGATAGCGTAAAATGCGCTCCTCCGGCGCTTCCACACGGACAGTCAGCACCTTCTCTGCCTCGCCCCGGTTCAGGGCCAGAATCCGGTGTCCGGCCGCCTTTTTCACCGGTTCCTCATAATGGTAATACATCTCGTAGACGGTCTGAGCTTTCTCATCCTTGGCCTCGGACAGAAGCTGACCCTCGTCGAGGGTCGCCTTCCGGATATAAGCCCGGTAGTCTGCCTCATCAGAAATGGCCTCTGCCAGGATATCTCCGGCTCCGGCGATGGCGTCCGCTGTCGTCAGCACGCCCTTTTCCTCGGAAAGATATGCCACCGCCTCTTCCTCCAGTGGCTTTTTCGTCAACTGCAGACGAATCACATCCGCCAGACCGTCCAGACCTTTTTCCTTCGCAATGGTCGCCCGGGTACGCCGCTTGGGCCGGTACGGGCGGTACAGATCGTCCACGGCCACCAGGGTCTCTGCCGCCAGAATCTGCGTCTTCAACTCTTCCGTCAGCTTTCCCTGATCCTCGATGCTTCCCAGCACCTGATTTTTCTTATCCTCCAGACCGCGAAGGTACGTCAGACGCTCATGCAGATTTCGCAGCACCTCGTCGTTCAACGACCCCGTCGCTTCCTTTCTATATCTGGAAATAAATGGAATTGTATTTCCCTCGTCGATGAGCTTGACCGCGGCCTCTGCCTGCCAGCGTTGAACGCCCAGCTCCTCTGTCAGTTTCCTGATAATATCCATAAGAGTGTTCCTCCTGTCTCTCCTTGACCTTTTCCGGTCACGGCACTGCTCTTATTATACGAAAATCCTCCTTTCCCCGCAAGCCATAACTTGACCGCCTGTATCATTCTCCTGCTTGCGCCTTTTTCATGATTTTTCTTTTTCGGCCCGTATGTAAGATTTATTTGTCTTTCATTATCAGCTATGTTATCATATTTATTTAGGAGGAATTTTTATGGACTATAATCATACCGAACAACCAAATATGAATTATCAACAGCCACCTTTTAATCCTTATAAAAAAAAGCCGAACCGGATGGCGAATCTCTCTCTGATTCTCGGCGTTCTGACGCTCCTTTCGGTTATCAGCATTTATTTCATCTATATGGCTCTGCCTCTTGGCTGTATGAGTATCCTGTTCGCCCATCTGTCCAAAGGTGACAGCTACCGGCTTTCCCCAAAGGCTGTAGGCGGCATGACCATCTCTATCCTTGCTATCCTGATCACTGTGGTAATTCTGGTACTTGGCTTCTATCTGGCCATTCAGCTTTTCGGTCTGGAGACGCTGATGGATCCGGACGCTTTGCAGAAAGCAATTTCCGACCTTTATAATCAGCTGCCCACGCAGCTTCCGATGACAGGAGGTGGCTCCTTATGATGAAACCAAAGGAAATCCGCCGCCAGGCCCGTATGACCCTGCAGGGAAATTATTTCTTTGCAGTCAATTTAACCATCAGTCTGACCATATTTACCCTGGCACTGACCATCGTTTTGCAGAGTACCAGTCTTGGAGAATCACCGCTTCCTTTGAATCAGGCGCTGTTCTGGATCTTGAATCTGATTGTCATGATCCTGAATTCCCTCCTTACAATAGGACTGATCCGCTACCTTTATTCTCTTTGCAAAAAAGAACCCATCGTACAGCCCTGGCCCTTTCTCTATGCTTTCCGCAATCAGCCGGATACCTTTATCCTGACCTATCTGTTCCGCTACGCGGTATCTCTAGTCTGGTTCGCGCCTGCGCTGTACTGTTACCTGAAGCTTCCTTTGAGTATTGACATTGCAAATATGTCCGCAGAAGTCGTTCAGCTTCTGACTCATATGGCGGCCTATGCGGTTCTCGCCTGCATCCCGGCAGTACTGATATCCATCCCCTGGTGTCTGACCGAATTTGTGCTGCTGGATGACCCATACTGCTCCGCCAAAGACGCGCTGCAAACCAGCCGCCGCCTCATGCAGGGCCAATATTTCCGTATCCTGCACCTGTGGCTCGGTTTTCTGCCCCTGTGTCTGCTTGGTATCGGTTCCATGGGCATCGGTTTTCTGTGGATACGTCCCTATTTCTATGTAAGTATGGGACATGTGTACCTGGAACTGCGCAGAGATGAACCGGAAGTATTGTAAAGATATTTTCCTACCTTTTACCAAAATACTTTTCTGAATCATACGTTATGTTCATGAGTGCAGATTTTTTCTTTTATCCAGATTTTCTGAATCCAGATGAACGAAAAAGCTTCTGCACTCTATTTACTTTCTCTTCATTTCTCCTTTCTTTCGACTTTTCTGTTCTATACACCTTATTTCAAATATGCTATAATTAGCCTATCTTAACTAAAAGGAGCGTATTCAAAAATGGAAATTACAAAAGATATTCGATATGTTGGCGTCAATGACCATGATGTGGATCTCTTTGAGGGTCAGTATGTGGTTCCGAATGGTATGGCATACAATTCCTACGTCATCCTGGACGAGAAAATCGCCATCATGGACACGGTGGACGCCCATTTCGGACAGGCATGGCTGAATCAGATCTGTGCTCTCCTGGGCGACCGTCATCCGGATTACCTGATCGTACAGCACATGGAGCCGGATCATTCCGCCAATATCGCCAAATTTATGGAGCATTATCAGGATACCACCGTCGTGTCCAGCGCAAAGGCCTTTGCCATGATGAAGCAGTTCTTTGGCACGGATTATGCTGACAGACAGGTTGTCATCAAAGAAGGCGACACGCTCTGTCTCGGCAAGCACACCCTGGCCTTCGTGGCCGCTCCCATGGTTCACTGGCCGGAAGTCATGGTGACCTACGATACCTGCGACAAAGTACTGTTCTCCGCCGACGGCTTCGGCAAATTCGGCGCTCTCGACGTGGATGAGGACTGGGCCTACGAGGCACGCCGCTACTACATCGGCATCGTGGGCAAATTCGGCGTACAGGTACAAAATCTGCTGAAGAAGGCCGCTACCCTGGATATTCAAATCATCTGCCCCCTGCACGGACCGGTGCTCACGGAAAATCTGGGATATTACCTGAATCTCTATAACACCTGGTCATCCTACCAGCCGGAAGAGGACGGCATCGTTATCGCCTATACCTCTGTCTATGGTCACACACAGGAGGCTGTCGAACTGCTGGCTGATAAGCTCCGCACTAAGGGGTGCCCGAACGTTATCCTTCACGATCTGGCCCGCGCCGATATGGCTGAGGCCGTCGAGGACGCATTCCGCTACAGTAAGCTGATATTGGCTACCATCACCTATAATGCAGGCATTTTCCCGTTCATGCGCGATTTTATCGAGCACCTGACCGACCGTAACTACCAGAACCGCACCGTGGCCTTCATAGAAAATGGTTCCTGGGCTCCGACTGCTGCCAAAGGTATGAAAGCTTTACTGGAAAACAGTAAGAAGCTTACCTTTGCAGAAAATACCGTTCGTATTCTGTCTGCCTTAAGCGAAGATAGCCGCGCGCAGATAGAAGCACTGGCTGATGAGCTCTGCTAAGAATGTACCACGAGGTATTGTGTATAATC
>USDU01000193.1 GCA_900553635.1 uncultured Lachnospiraceae bacterium
GATCTCAAAAGCTTTTGTTCAATTTCGGCAGTATTGCTCACAAAGGAATATACTTCCAGACCCGGCAGCTTCCTTTCCAGCTCCAGAATCACGGAGGGAGTCAGACAGGTACCGACGGTGAGGGTGCTGCCAAGCTTCAGCGTAGCGGTCTGCCCCTGATTCATCATCAACTGATCCAGCTCTGAAAACCGGGAAATCAGCTCCGGAGCCTGGGACAGCAGAAGCTTTCCCTGTTCTGTCAGGTAAAGCTTTTTCCCGAGCCGTTCAAACAACAGACAATGGTAATGCTTTTCCAGTTCCCGGATGGCCTGGCTGACGGTGGGCTGGGTCAGATACAGGTGCTCTGCAGCCGCACACATGGTGCCGTATTCGGCGACGGCGGTAAAAATCGAAAGATGGCGAATGGTCATGTAAAATCCCCTTTTCTGTCGGATATATAGATAAAACCTATTGATTTAATAAAATAATATCATTTTTCAAATTGATAAGCAAGTGCTATAGTAAGAGTAACGAAAATGTATCAGAAAAGGGGAAGAAAAATGAAGGTTATTGTAGTGGGCGGTGTAGCAGCCGGAACCAAGGCTGCAGCCAAGCTGAAGCGGGAAGATCGAAATGCGGATATCCGGATCCTGACAAAGGGAAAGGATATTTCCTATGCGGGCTGCGGTCTTCCGTATTATGTGAGCGGCGTGATCCGGGAAAAAAAGGATTTGCTGGTGCATACGCCGGAATCTTATGAAAAAGTAACCGGAGTGCCGGTGGAAATCCGGACTGAAGTGACAAAAGTAGACCGAAAAGGGAAAACCGTGGAGGCTGTGAATCTGGATACGGGAGCAGTCGAAACCTATGCGTATGATAAGCTGGTGATTGCCACGGGCGCGCGTCCCTTCGAGCCGGATTGCCCGGGCACGCAGCTGAAAAATGTATTTTATATGAGAACGCCGGAGGACGCAGATATGCTTCGGCAGGCTGTGGAGGCTGGAGAGATCCGTCGGGCAGTGATCGTGGGCGGTGGATTTATCGGACTGGAAATCGCGGAAAATCTGGCGGCGAAGGATGTGAAGGTATCTGTCATTGATTTCGCGCCCCATATTCTGCCGGGCTTCCTGGATCCGGAGATTGCGGATTATGTGGAAAATAAGCTGGCGGACGCGGGCGTCATGTGTTTTACCGGAACGGGCCTGGAAGAAATTCTCGGGGAGGAGAAGGTAGAAAAGGTAAAAACCTCCCGCCGTGCCATGAAGGCGGACGCCTGCATCCTGGCTATGGGAATCCGTCCCAATACGGAATTTTTGCAGGACGCCGGTCTGGAAATGTTCAAAGGAGCTCTGTTGACAAATCAGGCGCTGCAGACAAATGATCCGGATATCTACGCGGTCGGCGACTGCGCTATGGTAACGAACCGGATTACCGGAAAGCCCCAGTGGTCGCCCATGGGTTCCACAGCGAATATAGCGGGCCGCGCGGCGGCGCAGCACCTTGCCGGGAAAACAGTGCAGTATCCGGGCGTGCTGGGAACCGGCGTGGCGAAGCTGGCCGGCTTCTGCATGGGAAGAACCGGATTACTGGAGCAGGCGGCGCGGGAAGCAGGCTACGACGCGGAGAGTGTGATTTGTGTGGTGGACGATAAGGCACATTACTATCCGGGCGCAGCTTTATTTGTCATAAAGCTGATTGCAGATCGGGAAAGCCACAGGCTGCTTGGCATGCAGACTGTGGGAACGGGAGCGGTGGATAAGCTGACGGATATAGCGGTGACTGCGATTTCCATGAAAGCGACTCTGGAGGATCTGCAGTACATGGATTTTGCGTACGCGCCGCCCTTCTCCACTGCGATTCATCCGCTGCAGCATGCAGTGAATATTCTGCTGAATAAGCTGAACGGGGAGCTGGACAGCATGACGGCCGCAGAGTATGCGGAAGAAGGAGAAAATTATCGGATCGTGGATGCGGGCATTACACCGTCGCTGCACGGGTATCCCTATGTGGATCTGAACAGCCTGGACGGTCCGGCAGACGGGCTTGGCAGGAACGAAAAGCTGCTTTTGGTATGTTCCAAGGGAAAACGGGCTTATCTGGTGCAGAACCGTCTGAAGGCTTACGGATATACGGATACAAAGGTACTGGAGGGCGGCATGACCTTCCATACAGAATTAACAGAGGAAGAATAAAAGGAGGCACACAATGGCTACATTAACAATCAGCAAGGAAGATGAAAAGCGCGTAAAGGCAATGGGATTTCTGAGCAATAAGGGAACCGATAATTTCTCGGCAAGAATCATTACTGTCAATGGAAAGATAACGGCTGCGCAGCAGAGATGCATTGCGGAAGCGGCGGAAAAATTCGGAAACGGAGTGATAACCTTTACCACCCGTCTGACGGTGGAGGTACAGGGGGTTCCCTACGACAAAATCGAAGAATTCAAGGAATATATTGCCAGAGAAGGACTAATCACAGGCGGAACCGGTTCTGTGGTACGCCCGGTTGTAGCCTGTAAGGGAACCACCTGCCAGTATGGACTTTTGGATTCCTTCGCCATTTCCGAGGAAATCCATCACCGTTTTTATGAGGGGTATCACACGGTAAAGCTGCCGCACAAATTTAAGATTGCGGTAGGCGGCTGCCCCAACAATTGTGTAAAACCGGATTTAAATGATTTGGGAATCATCGGTCAGAGAATCCCCGAATTTGACGAGGATAGCTGCAACGGATGTAAGAAGTGCAGCGTAGAGGCAGCCTGTCCCATCGGCGCGGCAAAGGTGAAGGACGGTGTTCTGGAGATTAACAAAGAAATCTGTAACAACTGCGGCCGCTGTGTGGGTCAATGCCGTTTCGACGCCATCGAAGACGGTCAGTACGGATTTAAGATTTACATCGGCGGCCGCTGGGGCAAAAAAATCAATCACGGAAAAGCGCTGCGTAAGGTGTTCACCAGTAAGGAAGAAGCTTTAAACGTGATTGAAAAGGCGATTCTCCTGTATCGGGAGCAGGGCATTACCGGTGAACGTTTCGCTGCGACCATCGAACGTCTCGGCTTCGATAACGTGGAGCAGCAGCTTCTGTCTGATGAAATTCTGGAGAGAAAGCAGGAGATTCTGGATGCGCAGCTTCATTTGACAGGAGGAGCAACCTGTTAAAAGGGAAACCCTATAGGGTATATTTTGTTGACGAAAGCCCGTCTGTATGCTACACTGACTAAAGTATAACGTAGAGAGTATGCATGATGCATAAAGCAGGGGAATCAGGTGGAAGACCTGAGCGATCCGGTCACTGTAAGCAGCGTGTCTGCAAGCCAGGCTACCTGCTCTTTGCGGGAAATGGACAGGCTTCCGTGGAAAGCGGTTCCGGATACAGTTGGCGGCGGATGGGATGAAATCCGCTGCTGATCATAAGGAGAGATCTGTCATAAAATACAGATCTCTTTTTGTTTTGCAAGCACATGAGGAGAAAATTATGTTAAATCAGTTTTCAAGAACAGAACTTTTACTGGGAAAAGAAGCCATGGAGATTCTGGAGCATTCCAGGGTGGCAGTCTTCGGTATCGGCGGCGTGGGCGGCTATGTGGTGGAGGCCCTGGCGAGAAGCGGCGTGGGAGCATTTGATCTCATCGACGACGATAAGGTGTGCCTGACGAACCTGAACCGCCAGATTATTGCCACCCGGAAGACGGTGGGTAAGTACAAGGCCGAGGTCATGAAGGAGCGTATCCTGGAGATCAATCCGAAGGCGGAAGTGAATACTCACATCTGCTTCTTTCTGCCGGAAAATAAGGACGAATTTGATTTCAGCCAGTACACCTACGTGGTGGACGCCATTGACACAGTTACCGCAAAGATTTCCCTGGTGGAGGAATGCGAACGGGCAGGCGTGCCTCTCATCAGCAGTATGGGCGCAGGCAATAAGCTGAATCCCTTCCTCTTTGAGGTGGCGGATATCTACAAGACCAGCGTATGCCCGCTGGCGAGAGTGATGCGGCGGGAGCTGAAAAAGCGCGGCATTAAAAAATTGAAGGTCGTTTATTCCAAGGAAAAAGCGGTGCGCCCCATCGAGGACATGTCCAACAGCTGCAGAACCAACTGTATCTGCCCGCCGGGAGCCAAGCATAAATGCACCGAACGCCGTGACATTCCGGGTTCGACCGCATTTGTACCGTCCGTAGCGGGACTTCTGATCGCAAGTGAAATCGTAAAGGATCTGACCGGGGACGCCATGAACCGCGCCCGGGCAGCCCAGGAGCAGGAGGAGAATAAATAGATGAAGGGTAAATTATACGGCATCGGCGTGGGTCCGGGTGATCCGGAGCTGTTGACACTGAAAGCAAAACGGATTCTCGACGAGGCGGACATCATCGCCGTTCCGGTAAAAGAAGCCGGAGAAGAGAGTACGGCGCTGGAAATCATCCGCCCGGTGGTGGAACTGGAGCATAAGCACCTCCTGGAAGTCATTTTCCGGATGGCAAAGGATAAGGAGGAGCGGAAGAAGTGCAGAGCAGCGGCCTGCGAGCAGCTGACCGCAGAGCTTTCCCGGGGAAAGAATATCGCTATGATTACCCTGGGCGACGTCTCGGTATACAGCACTTACATGTATGTGAACCAGTATGTGGCAGAGCATGGCTTTGAAACGGAGATTATCCCGGGTATCCCATCCTTCTGCAGCGGAGCGGCTGCGGCCCGGTTACCGCTGATGGAGGGAAATGAGTCCCTGGTGATCGTGCCCTCCGTCCGTGCGGAGCAGCAGGTGGAGGAGGCCATCGCCCACTATGACAACGTGGTCATCATGAAGGCAGGAGGCAGCATTGGCCGCA
>USDU01000194.1 GCA_900553635.1 uncultured Lachnospiraceae bacterium
AGTCGCCCACTGCGTCTGCGATTTCTTCCAGGACTTCCGCGGTAGCGGGGCACTGATCCAGGACGCGGCCGCCGTGGTTGGAGACCACGATGGCTTCTGCGCCTGCTTCTTTGGCTTTCAGGGCGCCTTTGACGGTCATGACTCCTTTGACAATGAAGGGCACGCCGGCGGCTTCCCGGATGGCGCGAAGCTCTTCCACGGATTTGCTTCCGGCGGGTGGGTTCAGGTTCTGAAGGAACGGCAGACCTGCGGCATCGATGTCCATGGCTACAGCGAAGGGATGGGCGTCGTGTACCAGAGCCATTTTTTCACGGATGGTTTCGATATTCCAGGGTTTGACGGTGGGGATACCAAAGCCGCCTGCGTTTTTGATGGCTTTGGTGGCTGCTACCATGACGTTACTGTCGGTGCCGTCGCCGGTGAAGGCTGCAATGCCGAATTCGGCGCAGGCGGATACCAGAATGTCGTTGTAGCTTACGTCATTCAGGGAGTCGCCGTAGTGGAGATTCACTGCGCCTACGGGGCCGGCGAAGAACGGATATTTGAAGGTTTTGCCGAACAGGTTCAGGCTGGTGTCGATGGGACGCTTTTCTGCCAGGGTGTCCATCTGGACGCGGATTTCCTTCCATTTGTTATAGTTGCGGATGGCGGTGTCGCCGATGCCTTTGGATCCGGGGCCGGGCATTTTGTTGCCGCAGGCGCGGCCGTTGCATTCGGGACAGGCCTTGCAGATTTTGCCGACGCGGTCTCTTGCGTTTTCGATGCATTCATTGTAGTTCATGGCAGGTACCTCTTTCTTATGTAGTAATGAAAAATCTGTGTTGAGTATAGTATAAATTCCCCTTATTTACAAGAGAGGGTTGACAGATGTCTTCAGCAAATGTAGAATAAAACATATATTCGGCAAATGCCGAAATAAAGAGTTTTACGAAGGAGAAATGCGAAAGGAGGTTTCGCGTATGAAGCGACTGCCGGATTCCGAGCTGGAACTGATGCAGATTATCTGGGACGCCGGGCATCCGGTGACCCGGTTGGAGATCGAGTATCAACTGCCGGTGGACCGGAAGCTTTCGGCGACCACGATTCTGTCCTTCCTGTCCCGTCTGCAGGATAAGGGTTTTGTGGACGTGTACCGGGAAGGAAAGAGCAATGTCTATGAGGCGGCGGTGCCCAAAAAGGCTTATCTACAGGAGGAAAGCCGCAGTATCTGGAAGCGGCTGTATCAGAATTCTGTGGGGAATTTTATGACGGCGCTGGGCAGCGGGGATGAGCTTTCTGATGAGGATTTGGACGAATTGCAGGATTTCCTGGATCGGGAGAGAAGGGAGCGTGGCAAATGAGGCAGGCGAAATATCGGAAGATTTTATGGGTGATTTTGCTGGCAGAGCTTGCACTGCTCCATTTGGGCGGGGTGCTGCGGCTGTATGTGCTGCGCTGGGAATACCCGCAGGTGCGCCGTCTGGCGCTGCTGCTCCCGATCTGGGCGGCGGGAACACTTTTGCTTTTGTTGTGGCAATTGGGTTCCTATCAGCGGTTCCGTCGAAAAGCGATTGCGGCGATTGCGACGGTGGAGGAGGGCTGGATTCACAGCGCCTGCGAGCAGGCAGCCTCGGAGGTGGGGCTTTTGCGGGTTCCGCCCCTTTACCAGAGTGCCGCAGTGACGACGCCGATGCTTTTGGGATTTCTCACTCCGGTGATGCTGATTCCGGATACACGCTACAGCTTCGGGGAGCTGAGAATGGTTTTTCTGCACGAGTGTACCCATGCGAAAAAGCGGGATCTCTGGTACAAGCTGATTTTCACAGTGGGAAGCTGTATCTTTTGGTTCCAGCCGGCCGTCTGGCTTCTGAAAAATGCAGCCCTTCAGGACGTGGAGGTAGCCTGCGACCAGAGCGTGGCGGTCGGAAGGTCTGAAGCGGAGCGGGACGCTTACGCGAAGTTCCTGCTGGATTCCCTGCGGCGGGGACGGGAGAAAAATAAGGCCTATTCGGCTTATTTCTATAACAGCAAGGCGGTCATGCGGGCCAGGCTTCGGGTGGTGACCCGGGAGCAGGAGCCGGGCTTCCTGGCAGGAGCGGCGGCCTTTTTGCTCCTGACGGCGGAGCTTGTGGTCTGCATCGGACTTCTGGGCGTGTCGATACGCCGGGATGTGCGGGAAGAGGCATATCAGCAGGAGGCTGCGGTCAATCAGTACCTGGGTTATGACGCGCCGGACAGCTTCACAGATACGGCGGTGGCGGCCATGACAGGGCTTACGCCGGTGGATGGAGAAAATTATTATAACTGGCGGATGAACGCCATGGAGCAGTATCCGGAGACGGAGTGGGCGGATATGACGGAGACGGTGGACGGCCCCTGGCAGCTACGGGTGAAGACCCGGGCTTCCTATCTGGACGCAGTGTCGGATTTTGTGTACCGATACATCATGTATTATGAGGATCCGGAGCGTGGCAGCGCTTATAACCCGGAGGAGTCTAGTGGATATAATACGCTGGAGACCATTGACCGGACGCTACTGGCGGGCGATGCGGACGAGTATGTGTGCCGCCTGCTGTTCCGGGATATTGTGTGGGCCGATGAGAGCACGGCAGACAGCCTTCCGGTGGAGGGCGAGCGCTATGGTGAAAATGGTACGGAATACCGCTACTATAACTGGGCGGTCCATGTGAAGCGCGTGGGGGAATATACCTATGAGCTGGTCGGCGTGGCGGAGACGGAGGCCGTGACAGCGGCTTTTGCGGAAGCTTATCCGGAGGAGGCAGAGACTGCCTTTATATCCCTTGCGACGCTGGATTTGCGGCAGCAGGATCGCTGCCGGGCGGCCACGCAGGATGGCGTGACCCGGGTGACCTGGGACGATGGGGCAAACTGGACAGAGGTTCCGGTTTCCATGGAAAAGCTGACAGCCCGGGGAGACCAGATGGATGGGCAGCTCAGCGGCGCGCAGGAAAAGAGCTATGTGGTGTCTGATGAGGTAACGGCCTTTGCCTACGGCGGGTCCATGGAGGTTCCCGTGGCAGTGACTTTTACACATGATAAAGGAAATAACTGGAAAACAATTACCGTGACCAATGAGGCAGTCAGCGTGCGGCGGCTGTTCTTGAGCTTTCCGGATGCGGAGCACGGCTTTCTGATTTTCACCGGGGATCGGACCATGCACCAGGAGGGGAGCTCTGTCTACCGGACTGAGGACGGCGGCGAGAATTGGTTCGAGGTGAAGCCGGAGCAGGGGTACAGCGCAGATGGCGGTCATTCATTGCTGACAGGAGCGGCCTTTGTGACGGATCAGGCAGGCTTTGTGACCGGCGGCGACGGCTGTTATCAGACTACAGACGGAGGCCTGAACTGGAAGCAGTTGACGGTCCGGGTTCCAGCTGTGGAGTACGCGGAAAGCTACACGGTCTATTATCCGCCTGAGCGGCAGGGAGACAAGCTGGTGCTGTATCTGGGCATGGAGGAATACTCGGAGCTGGGCGGCACAAAGCTGCGCTATGAGTCGGAGGATTTGGGACAAAGCTGGAGTTATACGGGTGTGGTATATCGGAAGTAAAGTGTACAGAAAGGGCGCTGCAAAGCAAGGGGACGGCGGAGGTGACAGATAGATGGAAATGGTAGATAAGGCCACGGAGAAGCGCTGGAAGCGGAAAATGGGAAGGCTTTTGTGGACCAGACGGCTTTACAGCCCCTGGTTCCTTCTGGTCTATTACTGGTTCTGGCGGACCCTGTTTCGCTTCTGCTGGCTGGGCGGTGTGCGGCGCAGGACCCCGGTTCTGACAGGCTGTATATTCCTGTTTTTCCTGTATTTTTTCTGGTATCTGTGGGAGAGGCATTTATACCGGAAAAACAGCTATCCGGGCGTCGTGAAGAAGCTGGAGATCGAAGAAAACCGTCTGGTTTTCGTGGATGGCAGCCAGGTAAAGCTAGAGGAAATGCGCTGGTACCGTACGAAAGGAGAACAGGCGTGGATGTTCTTAAAGGGGTGCCGCTTCCTCTGGGTGGACATGGCGGAATGGCCGGAAAAGAAGAAAGGGTTGTTCCGGATGAAGCTGACCCAGCGGGGACTGCTGGCGGGGCATTTCTGGAAGCTGCCGGTGGCCGTATGTCTGGCGGCGATAACGCTTCTGGGCTGCGCAGGGGTGGTTTGGACGGCGACGCCCTATAACGGAAAGCTATCCTGGAAGATAGACGAGTGGCGGTATCCGGAGAAGTGGCAGGAGCCAGAGAAAAATAAAACAGAGGATATCTTTTTATAAGAATTTATAATACAATAGATTTACAGAAGAAAAAGGGGGATTTCTATGAAACGGAGAACGGCATTTTCAGCTTTGACGCTTGGCCTCGGCCTGAGCTTGGGACTTCTGGCAGGCTGCGGGAAAAAGACGGTGCAGCCGGAAGAGCTTCTGAGCGCGTATATTGCTCTTCTGAATCAGGAGGATTACGCAGACATGTATGATTTCCTGACGGAGGAGGCTCAGGAAACCACAGACAAAGAAACTTATGTAAACCGCTATAAGAATATCTACGGCGGCATCGAGGCATCGGACATCCGGATCGATATCGCGGACGAGGGCGATAAGAAAGATGAAAAGGCGGAGACTCAGCGGGTTCGCTATACCCTGACCATGGATACCATTGCCGGGGAGCTATCCTTTGACACCACAGCTATTTTCACGAAAAATGAGGACGGGGATTATAAAATGAGCTGGGATAGCCAGGACATTTTCCCGAATCTCTATAATGAGGATACGGTCAAGGTGGTGACGACCCAGGCCAAACGTGGCAATATCTATG
>USDU01000195.1 GCA_900553635.1 uncultured Lachnospiraceae bacterium
GAAATAGGTCAGGTACAGATCTACACCTGCCCGGTAAGCGCTTGCCGCTGTCTCACAGATAATGGACGCTTCGTCAATATAGCCCAGGGACGCGCCTGCCTTAATCATGGCGTACTCGCCGCTGACACTGTAGGCTGCCACCGGAAGAACGATATTTTCCTTCACCTCGGCAATGACGTCCAGATAGCTCATGGCCGGTTTCACCATGATGATATCCGCTCCCTCTTCCACGTCAAGAAGGGCCTCTTTGACGCCCTCCCGGCGGTTGTGGTAATCCATCTGATAAGACTTACGGTCGCCAAAGGCCGGAGCACTGCCTGCCGCGTCGCGGAAAGGTCCGTAAAACGCAGATGCGTACTTCACCGCATAGGACATAATCGGTGTTTCCACATAGCCATTGCTGTCCAGGATAGAGCGGATGGCTGCCACACGGCCATCCATCATATCAGAAGGCGCTACCATATCCGCACCGGCCTGCACCTGGGACAGGGCAATCTTCGCCAGATAGTCCAGAGTCTTATCATTATCTACATATTCGCCATGGAGAATACCGCAGTGGCCATGGGATGTGTACTCGCACATGCAGACGTCGCCAATGCAGTACAAGTCCGGGAACTGCTTCTTCGCTTCCCGGAACGCCTTCTGCACGATGCCATTTTCATCGTAAGCGCCGCTTCCGCAAGCATCCTTGTGATCGGGAATACCAAAAAACATGACGCTGCCCACGCCCGTTTTCACAAGCTCCTCCAGTGCGTAGGGAAGCTGGTCGATACTGTAACGGTACTGACCCGGCATGGTAGGAATCTCCTCTTTGATTCCGGTTCCTTCTTTTACAAACATCGGGTAAATCAGGGAACTCTTGTCCATCCTGGTCTCCCGCACCATTTTCCGTAAGTTGGCGCCGTTCCGAAGGCGGCGCGGTCTAATGTTCATATCCATAATCTCAGTTCCTCTTTTCGGTATCTTTTTCTCTCCTAGCAGTATACCATATTCTCTCAAAAATAGATCATCTTTTTCATATTTCTGCCAGACACTTCCGAATGCGTTCGGTGGCTTCCCTGGCCAGCCGGTGATCCGTCCCGCCCGCCGTAACGCCTGCGGTGACGCCGCCGCCTTCCGCGATGCCCGGAAAATAAAAATCGCAGCGTGTCCGATCGTCGGAACAATTGACCGGAATGCCGCGCGCCCGACAGGCGCGAAAGACCGCTTTGTTGACCGCCCCGTCATCCACCGCCGCCAATACAAACAGGCTTCCATCCAGAAAGCTCTCCGCTTCCGGACTCCATCGTTCCTGCTGCCAATGAAGCCGGCCTTCTTTTGCAAGCTTCCGGATTTTCACGGACGCCTCCGGCGCAATGACGGTAATTTGAGCTTCAAAGGAAAGCAGCGTCTGAATCCGCCGCTCCGCAATACGGCCTGCGCCCACCACAACGATTTTTTTCTGTTCCAGATCCACAAACAGTGGAAAATATCGACTCATACTCTATCCTCCCCGGTGTTCTGTCAGTATCATAACATACCCGGGCTTTTTTGTGAACCGTCACCTACAGGATCTGCCACCGGCAGCTCCTTACGAATACTTCGTAACAAAAAGCACTGCCTTGATTTTTACCAAAACAGTGCTTTTTCTTCACATTCTTCCTCTTTCTACTCCTTCAGCCGCAACCGCAGGAACCGTTTTTTCAACTGTGTCAGATTCAACGGGAACAGCGGATAGATATAACTTTTTCCGGCCACGGTCTTATTGCCGACGATAGCAGCTGCGGTCAGGATTAATCCGGCGATAAAGCCCCAGAGATTGAATGTCGAAGTCAATATCAGTAAAATCAACCGCATGAATTTCAGGGCGTAACCCAGTTCATAGCTGGACTGGGTATAGTTGGCGATGGCTACAAAGGCCATATACATCATGATTTCCGCGTTGAACCAACCGGAATCCACCGTAAACTGACCCAGAACGATGCCGGCCACCACGCTTAGGGGCGTGCTCAGCATACTGGGCGTATTGATGGCGGCCAGCCGCAGGCCGTCGATGGCCAGCTCCAGCATCAGAAATTGCCAGACCACCGGCACGTGGACCGTGTCCTTGATGACGATAAAAGCCAGCCAGTCCGGAATCCAGCCCGGGTTCTGATACAGGAGCAGAAAGGTCGGCGTCAGGAGCAGGGTAATAATGGAAATAAGAAAGCGGGACAGCCGAAGATAGGAGCCCATCACCGGGGGAAAGTAATAATCGTCCGCCTCCTCAATGATATCGAAGATCGATGTGGGAATAATCATGGCCTGAGGCGAATTGTCTACCAGGATCACGATATTTCCCTCCAGGATAGCCGCTGAGGCTGAGTCCGGGCGCTCGGTGAATTTGAATTTTGGAAATGGGTTATACCATTTCCGCTCGTAGATGCACTCGGCCAGACTCTCCTGGTTCATGGTCAGGGCATCTACCCGGATCGCGCTGATTCTTCCTTTCAGCTCTCGTAAGAGCCGCCGGTCCACCCGCTCGGACATATAGCAGAGAACGATGTCCGTTTCGGATGTTTTTCCCGCCGTCATCATTTCCATGGACAGATGAGGGCTCCGGATTCGTCTTCGAATCAGGGCTGTGTTGAAGACCAGGGTTTCCACAAAGCCGTCTTTTGACCCCCGGAGGGCCTTGTCCTTGGATGGCTCGTCCACGCTCCGCATGGGATAAGAACGACAGTCCAGGCCGATACAGGCGTCATAACCGTCAATGAAGAGACAGGTGACGCCGGACAGCAGGTTCTTCAGAATCTCGTCCAGTTCCTCCATGGCGGAAACTTCCACATAGGGAACCACATGATCGGCCATCTGCTGCGCGGTCATGGGCAGTTCCTCCGGTTTTAACTTGTAAAAAAATTCCAGCAGCTTTTCCATAACGGATTCTTCCAGGAAGCCGTCGATAAAGTAGATGCAGGCGTCCCGGCCACCGGTCCGGATGCCTTTCCGGATGATATCGAAATTGATATCCAGGTTCAGGATGTCGTCCAGACGGGATGTATTTTCTTTTAATCTGACAGACAGTTTTTCACTCATGTTAGTACCTCCGTATTGCTGCCACCCACAGCATATGGCACAAAGCATTTCCGCGCGGTCAGGCATTTTTCTACATGTAGTATCCCTCTATTTTCCAAAACTATGCTTTTATGCCAGATGTTTTCGTGCTATAATCTTTCTGGTACCAGAGATTTATATGAGGAGTTTTGATCATGGAAAAGAAAATTTTATTTGTGGATCTGGACGGAACCCTGTTGGACGACAACAAGAATATTACCCCAGAGAATCTGGCGGCCATTCAGAAGGCTACCGAAGCAGGTCACGCCGTAGTAGTCACCACGGGCCGCCCATTGTACAGCACCATCTTTCAGCTGGAGAAGCTGCACATGGACAAGCCCGGCTGCTATGCCATCACTTCCAACGGCGCGTTGATTTATGACGCCCATACGAAGAAAATCATCTTCCAGACCGGCGTGGATAAGAATTGTATCCGGGAAGCCTTCGACGAGGCTTACAAGTTCGGCCTGCATCCCCAGACCTATTCCGATCACGGCGTTCTCTGCGAGCGTGAAGACCCGGAGATTCAGTACTATGCCAAATCTACCATGGTAAACTATGAGGTTCTGGATGACGTAACCAAGGTCATTACCCGGGATCCCATCAAGATGCTGTTCATCGACCTGCATAACCGCGCTAACCTCGAGAAATTCCGTGAGCACATGGAGTCCTGGAGCAAGAAACACCACATTGATATGTTCTTCTCCTGCGACATATATCTGGAATTTCTTCCCGAAGGCATCAATAAGGGCAGCGGCATCCGCTGGCTCTGCAACTACCTGAACGTGCCTCTCGACAATACCCTGGCCGCAGGCGACGCGGAAAATGACATCACCATGCTGCAGGCGGTTAAGACCCCCTGTGTCATGAAGAATGCCCGTCCGGAGATGTACGCTTACGGCGTCTACATTACCGAGCACGACAACAATCATTCCGGAATTGCGGAAATTATTCAGAAATTCATGCTTGCTTAAGCTGTTTCACGGAATGAGATAAAATATACTTCGCAAATTTTATGCGATAATATTTTTCATGTAACAGGGGATTCCATAGGAATTTCCTGTTACATGAAAAAGCTCCGGCAGAACTGTTCTTTTCAGTCCCGCCGGAGCTTCTGCGTCATACTGTTTTATTCTGCCTTTGTATAGCCGCCTGCTTCCAGTGCCTCTCCTGTCTTTTCCAGAGAAATGCCGTTTGTACCGCCATCTACCTGAAGCAATCCCTGCTCAGCGAGCTTAGATACCGCATCGCCTGTGGTATCAATGGTGATAGCAATGATATACACACCGTCCGCCGCGCTTCCGGTGCATTCCACGCCATCTACGGCCTGATAGGATTCCACCAGAGAATCATAGGCTTCCGTCATCAGGGTCTGAGTATCGTCGTCAAAGCCTGTCATGTCCAGCGCGATGGTCTCCTCCATCTTCTGAACTTTGTCGCCTTTGGCGTTCAGTGTCATGGTGTCGGTCATCTTCAGACCTTCGTTGTCCTGCTCCATTGTATAAGTTACGCTCTGCGCTTTCCCGCCACAGGCTGCCAGAGATACGGCCATCACAAGCGTCATTGTAAGTGCTGCTAATCTTTTCATGTTATCTCCTCCCGGTCTCTTCTTATTGTCGAACGGGTTCATTATAACAT